>CALXJO010000047.1 GCA_944388645.1 uncultured Clostridia bacterium | reverse complement strand
TTGTGAATTTACTGTGAAATCAATTGTCTACTTGTTCTAGTTTGTTGACTAATTTGACATTTTATTGTATTATATATTTATTATAGATAAAAAAGATAGGAGTTAATTAAGATATATGTTATGTTCAGATTGTAAAAAGAATACAGCAGTAATCTTTATAAATAAACAAGGACCTGACAATAAAACAGAAGTGGAAGGCTTATGCTATGAATGTGCAAAAAAGAGAGGCATAAATCCAATAGATACAATGGCAAAGCAAGCCAATTTATCTGATAAAGACATACAAGAAATTACAAATAAATTAGACGATATGTTTAAAAATTTATCAGTTAATATGGATGATATAGATGAAGAACAACTTTCAGAAATGATGAATCCAGACAATTTAGATAATGATGAACAAGCAAAAGGAATGCCACTAGGTTCAATATTTTCTGGAATATTTGGAATAACTCCAAATAATAATGAAGATTCATCAAAATATGCTAATAGTAATAGTACTCAAAAAGTTAAAGAAAAAACTAAAGTAAATAAAAAAAGAAGAACTTTAGATGCATTTGGAACAAATTTAACTGATAAAGCTAAAAACAATCAAATTGATAGAGTAATTGGTAGAGAAAAAGAAATACAAAGAATGATTCAAATATTAAACAGACGTTCAAAAAATAATCCATGTTTAATAGGAGAACCAGGTGTTGGTAAAACAGCAATTGCACAAGGACTAGCTTTAAAAATTGCAAATGGAGACGTTCCAGCAAAATTATTAAATAAAGAAGTTTATCTATTAGATATGACAGCAATTATAGCAGGAACTCAATTTAGAGGTCAATTTGAATCAAGAATGAAAGGCATAATAAATGAATGTAGAGAAGCTGGAAATATTATATTAGTAATAGATGAAATACATAATATAATTGGAGCCGGTGATGCAGATCATTCTATGAATGCTGCAAATATTTTAAAGCCATCTTTAGCAAATGGAGAGATCCAATTAATAGGTACCACAACATTAAAAGAATATAGAAAATATATAGAAAAAGATACTGCTTTAGAAAGAAGATTCCAACCAATTATGGTTGAAGAACCAAGTGTTGATGACACAATTGAAATATTAAAAGGAATAAAACAATATTATGAAGATTATCATCATGTAAGAATATCAAATGATATAATAAATAAAACTGTAAATATGTCAGAAAAGTATATACATGATAGATTCTTACCAGATAAAGCTATAGATATACTAGATGAGGCATGCTCAAAAATTAATTTAAATGACAAAGATTTATATGATTTAGAAGTATTAAATCAAAAATTAAAAGATGTTCAAGCTCAAAAAGAAGAAGCGGCTCAAGCAGATTCTACAGAAGATTACCAAAAGGCGGCAGAATTAAAAACTCAAGAATGTTCATTATTAGAACAAATAGATGCCTTAAAGAAGAGAATGAAACCAAAAGAGTTAACAGTTCAAGATATAGCAAATGTTGTTGAAAACTGGACAAAAATACCAGTAAATAAAATAACAGAAGAAGAAACAAAGAAATTGTTAAATCTTGAAGAAAACTTACACAAGAGAATTATAGGACAAAACGAAGCTGTAGAAGCAGTTGCAAGAGCAATTAGAAGAAATAGAGCAGGACTAAAGAGTACAAAAAGACCACCATCATTTATATTTGTTGGTCCAACTGGTGTTGGAAAAACAGAACTTGCTAAAGCTTTAGCTTACGAGATGTTTGGAAACGAAAAATCAATAATTCGTTTTGATATGTCTGAATATATGGAGAGTAACTCTACTGCAAAATTAATTGGAGCTCCTCCAGGATATATAGGTTATGATGATGCAGGTCAATTAACAGAGAGAGTAAAAAGAAATCCATATTCAATAATTTTATTAGATGAAATAGAAAAAGCTCATCAAGACGTATTTAACATTTTATTACAAGTATTAGATGATGGAAGATTAACAGATGCTCAAGGAAACACAGTAAGCTTCGAAAACACAATAATAATTATGACCTCAAATGCAGGTTCTAACCTAAATACAAACTCTATTGGTTTTGGCAGTACTGCAGATGCATCTAAAAATAAAATGCTAAATGCATTAAAAGATTTATTTAGACCAGAATTTTTAAACAGAGTAGATGAAATTGTTGCATTTGATCCATTAACAAATGAACAATTAATGCAAATTGTTGATCTTATGATATCAGACACTCAAAAAGTATTAAATGATAGAAACATTGGCTTAATATTAACAAATGAAGCAAAACAATATGTATTAGAAAAAGGAACAGACCTAAAATATGGCGCAAGACCTCTAAGAAGAGCAATTCAGAGATATATAGAAGATGAACTATCAGACATGATTTTAAGGTCACAATTATTAAATGGACAAAAAGTTTTAGTAGACTTAGACAAAGAAAACAACAAACTTATATTTAATGTGCAATAAACTAAGTAATATTTAATATAGAAGATTTTATAGAAATATTGGGGGAAGAAAAAGTGTTTAAACATGTACCAAATATATTAACAATGTGTAGATTTGTATTAATACCATTTATAGTCATTTCAATATTTGAAAGAAATTATTTAGCAGCTTTTATATTTTTAACAATATCTGGATTAACAGATGTTTTAGATGGATTTATAGCTCGTAAATTTAATTTCATAACTAACTTTGGCAAGTTAATAGACCCACTTGCTGATAAAGCAACACAAATTTGTACATTAATTGCTTTAGCATACACAAGCATAATACCATATTGGATGTTAATAGTAGTATTTGTAAAAGAAGCAGTAATGATAGCAGGAGCATCATTCCTATATGGTAAACAATTAGTAGTATCTAGTAGATGGTATGGCAAACTTGCAACAGTACTATTTTACATCGCAATAGTAGCTTCACTTGCTGTACACTACTTTAATATATCAGTACACTTTGATATGTATATATATTATTTAGCATTAGCAATGACAATATTTGCACTAATAATGTACTTTAGAGAATTCTTTAAGAAAGGCTATATGAATAAAGAAGAACTTAGTACAAAAAACAAAGAAATAATAGGAAAATAAGATTTCGCCCAAAAAGGGGCGTCCCTAATGGGCGAAATTATTCAAAATTTTCTATATATGCATTTAAGGAATCTTTACCATATAATGTAACACCATTTTCTAGTTCATTCATATCTTCTAAAGATAAGTATTTTACAGCTATATCAGTAGTTTCTTTTAATTCCGTAGAATTATCACTTTTTAATAAATAAATTGTAATATAACCATTAGTAGATTTTACTAAGTAATGCTCACCACAACTTCCATCAAATTCTTTATATAGTTCTATTTCTGAACTTGTGAATTTATTAATTTGCCAATCACTATAAACATTAGCGAGTTCATCTTTTGTAAGATTTACCAAATTATCTGTTGCAGTAATTCTTTCTTTGGTAGTATGCCCACAAGTGTTATAGTACTTATAAAATGTTAGACTTGCATTTGGTGAAACTCTAATTTCGTTATAATTAGTGCTTATTGTACTAATATTATTCACAATATTTGCTTCTTCTGTAACTCCAGTATTATTTTCTTCAGACATTAATGCAACTTCAGGAGTGTTTGGAGTTTTTTCACTTGTTAAATTATAAATTACTAAACCTGTAATACTACCTAAAATTATAAAAGAAATAATAATAATAATTAAAAATTTCTTATTCATAATAATCCCTCAATTCTTTAATTTTAGTATTTCCAGAATTTACTTTTTTATGCAATCTATAATCCTAAATAATTGAAATTTAGCAATCTTCATGTTATAATATTTTTGTAGGGAGAAAGGTTTTTAATATGAAATATAGAAAATTAATGTTCGGATTAATAATTGCATTTTGTGTGTTTGCAGTTATTGCAGCAGTATATGAACAAATTGAATTAAGTTCTCATGATACTAGCACAAATACAGTTTTAGAAAATCAAGCATCACAAGAAGAATTAAGAAGAAGTTTTAATAACTTATTTAATAATCAAATTAATTTAAATAATTTTGATACAAGTACAATTCAAAAAATTGATGCTAGTAAAGAAATAGTATATTCTGCATATGATATACAAAGAACAGAAGAGAACAAATATGAGGTAGATATTCATTTACCAGTAGTAAACATTAATAATGAAACTGCGTCAAATTTTAATAATAGTACACAAACTATATTTGCAGATAAGGCAACAGAGGTATTAGCAAATGATGAAGATTATATAATAATCTATAATGTTACATATACAGGGTTTGTAAATGGAGATATATTATCTTTAATTATAAAATCTACATTAAAAGAAGGCTCAGACCCACAAAGAACGATTGTGCAGACTTATAACTACAACTTAGTAACTGGACAAGAAGTGAATATTTATGATGCAATAAATGTAAGAGGAGCAGATACTGGCGAGGTATCTAATAAAATAAATATTATAATACAACAAGCGATAAGAGAGGCAAATAGTATACAAGTTTCTGGCTATGAAACATTCCAAAGAGATATAAATAGTGACATATATAAACTAGAAAATATAGACACATTTTATATAGGACCAGATTCAAAATTATATATAATATTTGCATATGGAAATAATGATTATACATCAGAAATGGATATAATTGATATTTAAAATTAATATTCACAATCTTTTAATGTTTAATATAAAAAATTTATATATTTTTTCGAATTTTATCGCTTCTGGGAAGACGAAAAATTCTCCAAAAATATATAAATTTTCTTAAACAAAATCTAAATTGGCTATAAATTGTAATATATAAAATTAATGGAAAAGAGCAAAAGATTATGGCAAAGAATTTATTAATAACGGAAAAACCATCAGTAGCAATGGAATTTGCTAAAGTATTAAATATAAACACATCTAGAAAGAATGGATATTTAGAATCTAATGACTGGATAATAACATGGTGTGTCGGACATTTGGTTACTATGTCTTATCCTGAAAAATATGATGAAAAATTAAAAATGTGGAGATTAGACACATTACCATTTATGCCTAAAGAGTATAAATATGAAGTAATTCCAAGTGTTGAAAAACAGTTCAACATTATAAAATCATTATTAACAAGGGAAGATGTTTCTACAATATATGTAGCAACCGACTCTGGGCGAGAAGGAGAGTACATTTATAGATTAGTAGACCAAATGATTGGAGTTCATGGGAAAGATAAAAAAAGAGTGTGGATAGATTCTCAAACAGAGGAAGAAATTAAAAGAGGGATTAGAGAAGCAAAAGAATTAGATGAATATGACAGCTTATCAGATAGTGCATATTTAAGAGCTAAGGAAGATTATCTAATAGGAATAAATTTTTCTAGATTACTTACTATAATTTATGGAAGAAGAGCTGCAAAGGAATTAGACCAAGATAGAATTTCTATTTCTGTTGGTAGAGTAATGACTTGTGTTTTAGGAATGGTGGTTTCTAGAGAAAGAGAGATTAGAAATTTTGTAAAAGTTCCATATTATAAAATAGTCGGAGAATTTGGCAATAAAGAAGAAAATAAGAGTTTTAGTGCAGAATGGAAAGTAACAGATAATTCATCAAAAAAGGATTCTATAAAATTATATAATGAAACAGGATTTAAGAAAGAAAAAGATGCAAGAGATTTTATCATAGAATTACAAGATAAAAAAGCTGTAGTAAAAGAAATTAAAAAATCTAAGCAAAAGGAAAATGCACCTTTACTTTTTAATTTAGCAGAAATACAAAATGAATGTACAAAAAGATTTAAAATAAAACCTGATGAAACTTTAGAGATTATACAAAATTTATATGAAAAAAAGTTAGTTACATATCCTAGAACAGATGCAAGAGTTATTTCTACAGCAGTTGCAAAAGTAATTACTAAAAACTTAAATGGACTAGCTAAAGGCTTTAAGAATGAAGAAATTCAAGGTTATATTCATAAAATGGTAGAAGAAAAATATTCTACAGATTTAACTAAAACAAAATATGTAAATGATAGTAAAATAACAGACCATTATGCCATAATACCAACAGGACAGGGATTTGAAAACTATAACAATTTACCAGATTTACAAAAAAATGTTTATGTATTAATTGTTAAAAGATTTTTAACAATATTTTATCCACCTGCTGAATATAATAAAGTATCTGTTACAATTGAAGTACAAAATGGAGAGTATAAAGAAGAATTTAGTTCAAGTGGTAAGGTTTGTTTAAAACAAGGTTACTTAGAAGTTTTAAGAGGAAAAAATGAAGTAGAAAAATCCACTACAGACGAACAAAATGTGGAAAACTCTAAACAAGAAAGTCAAAATAATTTAGAAATATTAACAAAGTTAAAAAAAGGGCAAGCAGTAGATGTAATAAATTATGAAACTAAAGAGGCTCAAACAAATCCACCAACAAGATATAATTCTGGTTCTATGATTCTTGCAATGGAAAATGCAGGTAAGCTTATAGAAGATGAAGAGCTAAGAGAGCAGATAAAAGGTGCTGGTATTGGAACTAGTGCTACAAGAGCAGAAATTATAAAAAAATTAGAGAAAATTCAATACATACAAATAAATAGTAAAACCCAAATAATTACTCCTACTCAAAAAGGAGAGGTAATATATGATATCGTAAACAATTCTATGCCAGATATGCTTAATCCAAAACTTACAGCGAGTTGGGAAAAAGGATTGGATATGGTGGCAAAAAAACAGATTAAATCAGATGAATTTATGGAAAAGCTTGAAAAATATATTCATTCTAAATTTGATAAATTAGTTATAAAATATTAAAGTATGGAAGGAATGAAATTTTATATGAAAATTGGTTTGGCTTTAGCAGGCGGTGGTGTTAGAGGAGCTGCCCATATAGGAGTTATAAAAGCGCTAGAAGAAAATGGAATAGAAGTAGGCTATATTGGTGGAACTAGTATTGGAAGTATAGTTGCTACATTTTATGCTATGGGCTACACAACTGATGAAATGTATAAATTATTTAAATACTTTTCTAAAGATATATTAAAAGTAGAGCCTAAATATTATTGGGCTAATGTTAGAATGACTAAAAACTTTATGGGTTATGGAATTTTATCTGGAGAAGCTATAGAAAATGGAATGGATGAATGTGCAAGATTAAAAGGCTACAAAAATCTTAAAGAATTACAGATGCCAATTGTCATGCCAACAGTAGATATTAAAGATAGTAAGAAATATGTATTTACTAACCAAGAAAATAGCAAGGATTTTCCAAAAGATAAATACATAAATGATATAACAATAGGAAAAGCTGTTAGAGCAAGTGCCAGTTATCCTGCAATGTTTGCTCCAACAATGTATAAAGAGCATAAATTTGTTGATGGTGGTATAATAGATAACTTGCCAGCAAATGAAGTTAGAAAATTAGGAGCAGATAAAGTTCTAGCAATACGCTTTAGTTCTGCAAATAACACAGATCCTAAAAACATATTTGAAGTTGCACTTAAATCTGTAGACTTGCTATTTGACCAAAGAACAGAGGCAGAAGTTGCAAGTAGTGATTTTGCAATAACATTAGATTTAGCAGATGCAAGTGTATTTAATATTAAAAAAATAGATTATTGTTA
>CALXJO010000046.1 GCA_944388645.1 uncultured Clostridia bacterium | reverse complement strand
GGAAGTAACCAATTAAATTTATCTGTTGTAGATTCTGATGGTAAATTAACAAGATACGTTAAAAACTTTGTTCAAGCAACTGGAGATGTTACAGAGCCTACAATAAATCTAGAAGTTGTAAATTCGAATATAAGAATTGTTGTAACAGATGACACAGCTTTAGATTATATTGTTTATCAATTTGGTGATGCTGAAGAAGTTACAGTAGAAGCTACAGAGGAAAATCCAACTAGAATTGAAGCAACAATTCCTGTTTCACAAGGACAAGCAACTCTAAGAGTAGAAGCTGTGGATAAAGCTCAAAATGTAGCAACGACAGAACAAGAAGTAAAAGGAGCAACAAAACCAGAAATATCAGTTACTCCAGATCCAAATGATCCTTCATATTTAATAATAAGAGCTACTGATGCAGAAGGATTAAGAATGGTATCATTTTATATTAATGGTCAAGAATATAGTACTGATCCAAACACATCATTAGGAACAACAGAATTTGAATATAGGTTACAAGTTGAACCAGGTGAAACTAATGTAACAATACATGCATACAATGTAAACGAACAAGTAACAGAATTTATAGGTGTATATAATTATTAAGCTAGGAAGAAGATTTTATTATGACTCAAAATTACTTACTGTTTAGTTTTATGATATATTCTATTGCTGGTTGGCTAATGGAATCAATATATAGATCAATAATAGAAAAGAAAATAATAAATAGTGGATTTTTACATGGACCATGTTGCCCAATTTATGGGTTTGGAGCTATATTTCTTATATTATTATTTAGCAATATAAAAAATCCTATATGGTTATTCATATTGGGTTTTGTAACTTTAACTTTTTGGGAATATTTAGTAGGAGTACTACTTGAAAAGATTTTTCATACAAAATATTGGGATTATTCAGAGGAAAGAATAAATATCAATGGTAGAGTATGTCTTAAAAACTCGGTATATTGGGGAATTTTAACTGTAATTTTTATATTAATAATACATCCAACAATTGCAGGATTAATATATAAAATTCCAGAAGAAATTCTCACAAATATAAATATTATATTATACTCTATATTATTAATAGACACAATTATAAGTAGTTTAAAAATACATTCTATTAATAAACATATAGAAAAGCTAAAAACAATAAATACAGATATAAAAGATAGATTAGGAAAATTAAAACAAGGTGCACAAAACATGTTAATTGATACATCATATACAATGTATAATAATTTAGAGATAGACAAATTAGTTAAAGAATATAACAAAATAAGCTTAAAATTATATAAACAATTAATGAGGCTTATAAAAGCCTTCCCAACAATAAAATCTGAAAAAATAAATAAATTTTTAAACAATAAAATAGATATAAGTGACTTAAAAGAAAAAATAAAAGAAGTAAAAGATAAATTAAAAAATAGTAAAAACATAGGAAAATAATTGGAGGAAAAAATGCAAATTATTTATTTAATAGATAATGAGGAAAAATTAAAAAAAGACTTGATTCAAGCATTTCGTGAAGATAGACTTTATAGATTTAGACAAATAAAAAAAGAAAATCTTGATATAGCATTAAAAGACATACCATCTCTTATTATAATAAATGAAGATACAATTGATGATAATGTATTAGACTTATGCAGAAAAATAAGAAATAATGATGATAATGCAATTACTCCAATTATTGTAGTTTCTTCTAACACTGAAAGAGAACATAGAATACAAGTATTAAAAGAAGCTGTAACATATTATATAAAAAAGCCAATTGATTTTGAATATTTGTATTACACAATTAAAAATATAACAAATTTATTATATATAAATAGAAAAGTTAGTCCTTTAACAAATCTACCTGGAAATGTACAAATTCAAGCTGAAATGAAAAAGAGACTATGGAAAAAAGAATATTTTGTAATGTTATATTTAGACTTAGACAATTTTAAAGCATATAATGATGTTTATGGATTTGTTCAAGGTGATGAGATAATAAAATTTACTGCAAGAACAATAATAAAAAATGTACATTCCAAGGAAGAAGATAATAACTTTGTAGGACACATTGGTGGAGACGATTTTATAGCAATATTAGAAGACCATGATTTTGAAAAAGTATGCCAAAATATTATACTTGATTTTGATAGTAATATAAAAAAATACTTTAGTGAAAATGACATTAGAAGAGGTTATTTAGAAGTACCAAATAGAAAAGGAATCATAGAAGAATTTCCATTAACATCTATATCAATTGGTGCAGTTGAAGTACCACCTGGAAGATTTCATAATACACTAGAAATTGGAGAAGCAGGAGCTCAAGTAAAACATTTATCAAAAACAATTTCTGGAAGCACATATGTAATAGATAGAAGAAAATAAATTCGCCCAATAGGGATGCCCTTTTTCGGGGAAAATATGACTTTATAAAAAAGTTGATATATTTTTTCAAATTTTATCGTTGGCTTGGGTCGCGACATTCGTCGCTCCAAAACTTACGCGCCGCCTCAAAATTTTCAAAATATATCAACTTTTTATTCTTAAAATTTTGTTATTTTTACCCTAAAATGGGTGTCTGTATTGGGTGGAATTAAAAATTTATTAGTTTTTTGTATAAATATGTAGAATATACCAAGAATTTGACTATCGATTTAAATTGACTTTGAATACATCCTAAAATATAATTATGTTATTCAAAAGAAAGGAAAGTGATGTATTTGAAAAAGATAGAAAATATAAAAGAAATGGTAGATGAAAAATATTTATCAAATAAAAACAAAACAGCGGTAACAATTAATAAGGAGAATTACATACGAAATATAAATTATTACAACTACAAATTTGATATATACTCAATGGTGAGGGCACTAACAGATAAAAGAATAAACATTAAAAATGCTACTGTAGCAATAATTTCAGAAAATAGATATGAATGGCTTGTAACATATCTAGCAAATTCTATACTGGGCAATAATATAATAATATTTAATAGAAATTGTACAAGCAATATGATAGAAAAAACAATAAAAAAATTACGAATAAATACGATTTTCTTTTCAGAAAAATATAAAGATAAAGTAAATGAAGCATTAAAATCAGAAATAAATATTAAATTAAATCCAAAAAAGAAAAATAAAAACTCAAAAATAAATCTAATAAATTTTGATTCTAACAATAATCCAAATAATATAAACTATGAAAAACTAATGAATATAGGAAGATATATAGAAAATTATACAATAGATAAAGATACAAATAACAATGAACTTAAGCAAGTAGAAACAACATTTATATCAAAAGATGGCAAAAAAATAGTATCCCAGCAAGAATTAATAACATCAACAATAAGAATAAAAGATGCTTTAAAAATTTGGAACAAAAAGAATAAAAAAATAAATGCTACAGATAATATAAATACAGTGTATGAGCTAATTATGCAATGCCTTTTACCATATTGTTACGGAATAAATACATATTACTACAATGATAACATATCTAAAAAAGATATATCAATAGAAAATACAATGCAAAATGAGCTTATATTTACGTATAAAAACAAGAGATATAGAGTAAATGGTTCAGAAGAAAGCATGGCATTAACAAGAATAGAAAACAACAAAAAACTTTCTAACTTCATTATTATTAAAAATAAAAAGTCTGTAGTTAGAGAAAAATTAGAAAGTGGATCCAAAGATTTAGTACTCATAAAAACTGGTAAATAAGCTCCAAAAATTGACAAAAGCGGTAAAATAGAGTAAAATATATGATATATGAATATTGGAGTGATAAAAATATATGCCGAAAAATAAAATAAATTTTGATAGAATAATATCTAGAACCAAAATATATCTTATAATAATAGCAGTAATATTATTAATATTATGTATCATACAACCACTAGCAATAATACCATCAATTATTGCTTTTGTTTTAATAGTCATTTACACAATCTGGACAAATCAAAAAAGAAAAGCTGAAATATCAGAGCATATAAATGAATTAACACTTAATATAGACAAAGCTGCTCAAAGCACAATAATAAACTCGCCATTTCCACTAGTAGTACTAGAAACAAATGGTAATATAATTTGGAAGAGTAGCAAATTTATTAAAGAATTTGCAAATGTAGATATAGGCAACTATTTAAATGACATTATAAAAGAATTAAAAATTAAGTTGGAAAAACCAGAAGAAAATAATACTTCAGTTTCTGAGAGAATGAAAATTGGGGAAAAAACATATAAAATAATTGGTGAATATACCAAGATCAAAGATAGAGAACATAAAAATACTCAAGAATACATGGCGACTATTTATTTTTTAGATGAAACAGACTATATTGAATTATTACAGAAATATAATAACTCAAAAGTCTGCATGGGAATTGTTGTTATAGATAATTATGAAGAACTAATGCAAAGAGCAACAGAGGAAGAAAAGTTAAGCTTAACATCTAGAATAGAAAAGAGTACTTATAATTGGATAAACAAATATAATGGTGTAGGAATAAAATCAGAAAGAGACACATATATTTGTGTGTTTGAACAAGAATATGTGGAAAAAATAAAAGAAGATAAATTTGAGATATTAGACGAAATAAAAGAAATAAAAACTCAAGATAAATTACAATCTACTCTAAGTATTGCTATCTCTGAAGATGGTGAAACAAACTTAGAAAAATACAAATCAGCAAAAGCTGTTATAGATATTGCATTAGGACGTGGAGGAGACCAAGCAATAATTAAGCAAGGAGGAAAGTACTACTTCTTTGGAGGAAGAACACAAGAAGTAGAAAAACGTACTAAAGTAAAAGCTAGAATTGTTGCAGAAGCTTTGCAAGAACTTATGCATGTAGCATCAAACA
This sequence comes from uncultured Clostridia bacterium, assembly GCA_944388645.1. Classification (GTDB taxonomy): domain Bacteria; phylum Bacillota; class Clostridia; order TANB77; family CAG-508; genus CAG-245. The sequence continues at coordinate 2,920 of CALXJO010000046.1, read as the reverse complement.
TAATAATAATGGGACATACAAATAGCGATATTGATGCTATGGGCTCAGCAATGGGTGTTTATAGAATAGCAAAATTTTTAGAAAAAGAAGTATACATTGTAAATGAAACAAATGGTACAAGTCTTGATAACTTTATAAATGACCTAAAAGAGAACGAAGAATATAAAGATGTTTTAATTGATAAGAGTACAGCTCTTAATAAAATAAACCAAGATTCTTTATTAGTTGTAGTAGATACAGATAAAAGAAATTATGTTGAAGTGCCAGAGCTATTAGAAAAAACAGATAAAATAGTTGTAATAGACCACCATAGAAGGGGCACAGATTATATAGAAAATGCAATATTAACATTCCATGAAGTATATGCTTCATCTGCTTGTGAATTAGTAACAGAGTTAATTGAATATTCTGAAAATGATATTAAATTAACAACATTCGAAGTAGAAGCATTGTATGCAGGTATAATGATGGATACTAAAAACTTTACATTTAAAACTGGTGTAAGAACATTTGAAGCTGCAGCATATTTAAGAAAATGTGGTGTAGATATAATAAAAGTAAAAAAATGGTTCCAAAGCGATTTAGAAACATATAACAAAATTTCAGAAATTGTTGCTAAATCAGAAATAATAGATGGAAATATTGCAATATCAATTTATGATAAAGAAGACGCTGATGCAAATATAACATGTGCAAAAGCAGCTGATGAATTATTAACAATTAGCAATATAACTGCATCTTTTGTAATAGGAAAAATGGGAGAGCAAATTTGTATAAGTGGTAGATCAATAGGAGACATTAATGTACAGCTAATATTAGAAAAACTTGGCGGAGGCGGACATATAACTGTTGCAGGAGCTCAGATAGAAGGCATGACTGTTGAGGAAGTTAAACAAGAATTAATAAATAGAATAAATGAATATTTCACAGAAGTATCTTAACATTTCGCCCAAGAGGGACGCCCCTTTTTGGGCGAAATTTTTATAAAAATTGCACAATTTGTTCACAATCTGTGTACAAATTGAAAATAAAATAGTAAAATAGAAACAGCATGAATAAAGAAATATACACATTAATATAAGAAAGGAATGAGTTTTATGAAAGTAATATTACTAAATGATATTAAAGGTGTAGGAAAAAAGGACCAAATAATAGAAGCAAGCGATGGATATGCTAGAAATTATTTAATACCAAAGAAATTAGCTGTAGAGGCAAATAATGATAATATGAACAAATTAAAAGCAAAACAAGATTCAAATAAATATAAAAAGGATATGGAGCGAAAAGAAGCAGAAGAAATAGCAAACAAATTTAAAGGGATAATGCTAAAAGTTAGAGTAAAAGCTGGAGAAAATGGCAAAATATTCGGAGGAGTTACAAGCAAAGAAATTGCAGATGGCTTAAAAAAAGATTATAATATTACAATAGATAAGAAAAAAGTAATGTTAAATGATACCATTAAAACATTAGGAACAGTAGTAGTAGATATAAAATTATTTGAAGGAATAATTGGTAAGCTTAAAGTAGATATAATAGCACAATAAATATATTAGAAGGGAAGAAAGACATGGAATTAGGTAAAGTACCACCACAAGATATTGAGGCAGAACAAGCAGTTGTTGGAAGTATGCTTACAGATCAAGATGCAGTAGTTGCCGCAATAGAGACACTAAAGCCAGAAGATTTTTATAGAGAAGATAATAAAATTATCTATGAAGCAATACTAAACATATATAATAGAGCAGAACCAATAGATATTATAACACTTAAATCTGAACTTTCATCAATGGGAAAGCTAGATGCTGTTGGTGGTCTAGAGTATATAGCACAGCTACCAGACAAAGTTCCAACAACATCAAATGTAGATAGATATATAAAAATAGTTCAAGATAAATCAATGCTTAGAAATTTAATAAAAACAGCAAATGAGATTATAAGCTTAGGATATGATCAAACAGAAGATGTAGAAGATGTTATGGATCACGCAGAGAAAAAAATATTTGATGTAATGCAAAGAAAAAATCAAAAAGGCTATACTTCTATAAAAGACATATTAATAGAATCTTTTACAAAGCTTGAAGAACTATATAATCAAAAACAACATGTAACTGGTGTACCAACAGGATTTATAGAACTTGATAAAAAAACAGCAGGACTTCATGGCTCAGAATTAATCCTAATTGCTGCAAGACCTGCTATGGGAAAATCTGCATTTGCACTAAATATAGGAACTTATGCTGCAACAAGAGCAAATATTCCAGTTGCAATATTTAGCTTGGAAATGTCAAAAGATCAAATAGGAAACAGAATTTTATGTAGTGAAGCTCTAGTAGATAGTAATAATGTAAGAACTGGAGAGCTAAACGATGAAGAACTAAGTAAACTTGCAGAAACATCAGGCGAACTTTCTCAAGCACAAATATTTGTTGATGACACTCCAGGTATATCTGTAATGGAAATTCGTGCAAAATGTAGAAAACTTAAATTAGAAAAGAATATAGGATTAGTAATAATAGACTATTTGCAATTAATACAAGGAAGTGGAAAATCATCTAGTAGAGAGCAAGAAATAGCAGAAATAAGTAGATCTTTAAAAATACTTGCTAAAGAAATTGATGTTCCAGTTATAGCACTTTCTCAGTTATCTAGAGCTGTTGAATCTAGACCAGACCATAGACCTATGCTTTCAGACCTTCGTGAATCTGGTTCTATTGAGCAAGATGCAGATATTGTTATGTTCTTATATAGAGATGATTATTATAATGAAGAATCTGAAAAAAAGAATATAGCAGAAGTAATAATTGCAAAACAAAGGGCTGGTTCAACAGGAACAGTAGAACTGGCTTGGCTAGGAAATTATACAAAATTTGCAAATTTAGAAAAATATAGGGAATAAAATGTTAGAGAATAAAATATTAGA
>CALXJO010000045.1 GCA_944388645.1 uncultured Clostridia bacterium | reverse complement strand
TTTTCATGAATAACAAAAAAATCTTTTCCTGTTACATTCCAATGATAATTTTGTAACTTTCTGTAAAACACAGCTAAATCTGCTAAAAATTGATTTAAATCTTGAATAATATTTTCCATTTTCATTACCTCTCCTTTTCTTTTTTATATTATGGTCTTATATGGAAAAATTTATTCAAAAATTTCGCCCATTAGGGACGCCCTTTTTTGGGCGAAAATTATTTTATTATTATTCCTAAAAGTTTTGCAAGTTCTATTGCTTGCATCTCTGATACTATTGCTCCTTTTAAGTCTTTTATGCTTACTACAATTCCTTCAATATTAGATGTTGTAAAATCTATTCCTTTTAAGTTTGTTTCAAAGAAGTTTACTCCTACTAGATTTGTGTCTTCTAATTTTAGATTTTTTAGCTTTGCATTTTCTATATTTGCTCCTTCTAAATTAGATTTTACAATTGATACATCTTTTAAACTTGACTCAGAAAAGTTTGAATATTTTGCAACTATTTCTTCAAATTCTGTTGTATAGAAAATAGAATTCATAAAGTTTGTTCCTAATAATTTACAGTTTTGAAATTTTGCTCTTGTAAAATTACATTCTATGAATTTACTATTTGAAAAGTCACAATTTTCAAACATAATATTTGAAAAATCACATCTTTCAAAATTAGAATTTTCGCATTTACAATTAACAAATTTGCTTTTTTCTATCTCTATATCAGTAGCAATTAATATACCTTCTAAGTTTTCAAAACTTATTGCCGAAACTTCTTCATTCTCTAATACTTTTTGTGCATCCTCATAAGAATTTACTTTTTCTAAATCACTTGCCATGACCGTTTTTATCATAAGAATTCTTAATCCTTTCTAAACATCTTCTCCTAAGGAAAAATGTTCAACTACATTTGTCTAGAACCTTTAGTAACCTGTCCCCAAAAACACCTTTTAGATGTCTCGGAGAAGTGTCCCCAAAAACACCCAAAATTATTCAAGTATTGCTTTTACTTTTGGTAACAAATAGTGGCTTCCACCTTTTCCTTTTACGTTTTCTACCATACTTATTATTAGTCTTGAGTTTTCGTCTGTTTCGTTTACTGTAAATGCATTAAACCAACCTACTTCTGTTCCTTCTGTATCGTCTTTTGAGTCTTTTATTTCTGCTGTTCCTGTTTTTCCTGCTATTGTTTTTCCTTCGATTTGTGCAGAATGGGCAGTTCCTCCTGGATTTTCTACTACTTGAATTAAATCATCTCTTATTGTTTCTGCTGCTTCTTTTGTAAATACTCCTTCTTTATAGTATGTAGCATTTGCTGAGCTTGCATTTTCTTTGTATTCTATATATGGCATTATCATATTTCCTTCATTTACAAAAGCAGAATACATCATTGCCATATGTATTGGGTTTACTAACATTTCTCCCTGACCGTACCCTGAATTTGCAAGTTGTGTTTCATTTGTAAATCCTTCACTGTTTGAATATGATGATTTTGATATTGTTTGTGGAAATTCTATATTTTCATTAAATCCAAGATTTTTTAGAGATTCTATAAATTTGTCACTTCCTATTTTTAATGCAGCTTTTGCAAAGTATATATTATCTGAATATATTAGTGCATTTCTTAGGTTTGCAGGACCTGAATAAGTTGTTAAAGTTGTTATATAAAAGTCTCCCCAGCTACTATCATTTTGCCATCTAGTACCACTTGTTCCAAAGTTCTCGTCTGCTGTAAAGCTTCCATTAGTTAGTCCTATTGCTCCTACTATTGGTTTAAATGATGAACCTGGAGCATATGTTGCTAAATATCTATTAAATAGTGGATTTTGAGTATCCTGTGTTAAAGCATTATAGTCTGCCGTTGTCATTCCTAAACTAAAATCGTTTGAGTCAAAGCTTGGACAACTAACTAATGCTAGTACTTCTCCTGTTTTTGGATTTATTTCTACAACTGCACTTTCATCTTCTTTAAATTGCTCATATATTTGTTGTTGCAAAGTACTGTCTATTGTAAGTTTTACATCAGTTCCATCTTTTGCATCTAATGTAGCAATTGATGTCTTTTTGTTTCCTTCGGAATCTTCTATGTAAATCTCTGCTCCATTTACAGCTCTTAATGTATCTTCATAATATCTTTCTAATCCATATTTTCCGATTAAGCTACTAGATGTGTAGCCTTCGTCTGCTTTTTCTGCTAGTTCTTCTGCACTTATTGGTTGTATATAGCCAACTAATTGAGAAGCAGATTCGCCTAATGGGTATATTCTTTCTTCAGAATCTATTATTTTTATACCAGATATTTCTAATAATGTGTTCTTTAAGTCTGTTTCATCTTTTGAAACAGTTTTTAATGGTACAAATGTATCATCTTTTACATATGATGCAGATAAAGAATTATTTATTGATTCTACTGTCATATTTAGTAATTCTGCAACTCTGCTAATGTCTGCATCTTTAGTTTGTTCATTCATTCTGCCAGGAACAAGTCCTATTTGCGAAGCAGTTCCATTTGTTGCTAAATATTCACCATTTCTATCTAATATACTTCCTCTTTCAGCTTCTATTGTTTTGACTCTAACTTTATCACTATTATTTAAACTTGGAAATATTAAATTAGATGACCAATTTATTTTATATTCCTTATTATCATCTAATGATAATGTCATTGAATTTGCAAATTCAATGTGCCCTGCCATTGTGTCCATTGAGTTATTGTAACTTACCTTTACAGTATTGTTATCACCCTTTTCGACTGATGTGATATTTATAGCAAAGTTTGCAATTTCTATTCCTTCATATATATTTTTGTTTCTATTTATATAATCTTCCTGAGATGTTTGTGCTTTACTATTTTCTGAAATTAAATTATACATTTCTTCATAATTTTGATCTACTATATATTGTGCATAAGTACTTACAACATCTCCTGGATTATTTTTTGGTTGATTAGATATATAAAAAAATATTCCAATAACCACTGCTATTATTACTAAAATAATTGCTACTACTGATATTATGATAATTTTTTTCTTACTCATCTTTTTCTCCTTTATTATCATCAATTAAATCATATCTTTTAAAAATGGTAATTATCATACTATAGACTAATTTTTTTCCTAGCAGTTCTCTAAATTTTGTAGTTTTCGTTTTATCATTATTTCTTAATATTTCAAGCTCTTTTCCTAGTTTATCATACTCATTTAAAATATCTTTAAGTGCTTTTTCAAAATTTTCTAGCCTATCCATAATAATTACTCCCTCCTGCAATTACATTGTTTAGAATTTAAATAAATTTAATCCTATATTTTCATTAAACTCTCTATCAACAGTTCCATCTATTATATTAATTACCATTTCACATGTTGCACTAACAATAGCTCTATTTAAATGTCCACCAAAAACTTCACCTTTATCATTTCCGGCACTCATATGTATATGTGAATAAAACTCTCCATTCATTGTATTTATTGTTCCAGTTAAAGAAACTATCTCAAAATCACCAGTAAAATTATTAGAGTAATATTTCTTTTCATCAGTTTTAAATACTCCTACTGTAAAATCATTAGTTGCTCCTAATGCATTAATATTAGCTAATTTAATATTTTCTTTATTAGCAATTTCTTTAATTTTATCTAATATTTCTTCGCCTTTATCAATTCTTGCAACAATTGTATTATTAAATTTTCTATATTCCATTTTTACTACTCCTTAAATTATTTTACTTTTCATATTATAGCATAAAACTTTTAAAAGTAATAGATGTTTTTGGGTGTTTTTGGGGACACTTCTCTGAGACATCTAAAAGGTGTTTTTGGGGACATGTCTTCATTCAACTTACATTTATCTAATTTTTGATATAAATATTTAATTTTCACCCAGTTCTTTTTGGGCAGTTGTTACAATTTACAGCCAATGTAATCTTTAAAAAAAAAGGAAATTCTATATATTTTTGTAGAATTTTTCGTCTTCCCAGAAGCGATAAAATTCGAAAAAATATATAAATTTCCTATAAAAATATTTTTTAAGGCTGTGAATTGTAATAGCCGATTTAATATTAGCTTTTATTCATCAAGATATTTATAATAAATAATTCATATGGATTGCCTATATGCATAAATTCTACGCTATGTACTCCATCTAAATTTTCTACTAATGAAGTTATTTTTTCTATATCTTCGCTATCTACTTTTACAGTAAAACTTGCTCGAAACGGATTATCTTCATCCCAACCATTTATTATATATGCATTTTCTCCTAACTTTTCTCTGATACGATTTAATGCCTCTTCTTTTGATTCATATGTAATATCTCCAAAGCCCTTTATAGTATTTTCTATATCATCTTTTTGCTCTTCTGTTATGTTATCTAATAAAAATACTTGTACCTCGCTTGGGGTTAATTTATAATTTATAAATATCACTACATTAAATACAATTATTATAAATAATATACTTAAAACAGTTATAATTATTTTTTTTCTTCTTTTTAGTTTATTTTTTACTTTTTTTAAATAATCTACTTCTTTTTCTTGGTTATCATCTTTACTATCTTTTTGTATTTCTTCTAATTTGTTTTTGCAGATATCACATTCTTTTAAATGATTTTCTACAAGCTCAGTAGATGATTTACTTATTACTCCATCATTATACCCAAATAATAAATCTTGCACTATTTCGCACTCTTTTTTCATTCATCTTCCTCCTTAATTTTTTGCTTTCCTCGGAAAAAAGTTACTCTAGCCCAATTAGAGGTTTTACCCATAATATCAGCAATTTCATCATAATTGAAATCTCCTAATATTCTTAAGTACATTACATTTCTTGTTTGCTCATCAAGTTTTTGCATTTTTTTAAATAACTCTTTTCTGTTTTCCTTTTGCAAAAAGTCTTCTTCTAATATATTTTCTAATGACTGATTTTTTTCTAAATCTTCTAGTGGCAATACTTTTTTATGATTTTTTAATCTTTCGTACCATTTGTATTTTGCAATTTGACATAGCCAAGTAGATATTTTGCTTTCTCCTTTAAAGCTATCTATCTTTTCTACTGCAGTTAGAAAAGTATCTTGAACTATCTCTTCTGCTACATCCTCGTCTTTTGTCATGCAGAATATGTATTTATACACAATTCTTGCATATTTATTATATATTTCTTCAATATTCTGCATAACTTTTTACTCCTTTCACTCTATAAGTGTCAAATTTTATATTTTTATTACAAATATTATATAAAATTTTGTCCTTTTGAGAAAATATTTTTTAGAAAAATTTTTTTAAGCTGTTTTTGGAAGGTGTCCCCAAAAACAGCTTTTATTTTATACTTCTTTTGCATTTGAATATATTTGTTCTAATTTTTCATTTGTATAATATGTATCAAAAAACACATCTACATAACCATCTGCAGGTATGTTTTTTCTTCTTTCTAACTGTCTTGCTCCTGCTAAGCTAGACATTGTAATGTCAAATAATATGAATGTCATTAAAAATGCTGTAAGTATTTTAAAGTATTTGTTTTTATAATAAATATTAATTTTATGTACAAATGGAAGTATGAGTTTTACAAATAAAACTCCTCCTATTCCCCAATATATACAATGTAGCAGGCTTGTTCTTCCATTTATATTAAATGGTAAATTGCTATAATCCCAAGATATAGTTCCAAAGAATTTTTCTTGGAAAAATGAGAATAAATATTCTATAATTCCGCCTAATAACATTGATAGAAAAAATATTTTGATGCAATTTCTATCTTTTATTTTAGAAATTACAATGTAATACACTGCTAACCCCAAGCCATAAACTTGTATAAATAGTCCATATAAAAGGCCTTGTCTTGATACAAAATGTCCATTTTGTACTAATCCTACTATCATTTCAACAATATAACCAATTATACTACCAATTAGAAATATCCAAAATATTTTTATTATTTTTTGTAATATAGTTTCTTTTTTTACTATTATACTTAAGTTTTCCATGTTTTACACCTCTTCTTATAAATATAATAGCAAATTTATATTCAAACTAAAATTACAGTTTTGTAATAATTACTTTGGTAGCATTTTCGCCCAAAAAGGACCGTCGCTAATGGGCGAAATTATAATTTATAGCCTTTACCTCTTACATTTTCTAGCAAGTTTTCTATTCCTATTTCTTCTGCTTTTTTTCTAAGTCTTGCTATATTTACTAATAAAATATTTTCGTCTAGATAATATTTATCATTCCATAATTTTTCTAAAAGCTCATCTTTTGTAATTATTCTGTCGTCGTTCATGAAGAAATAGTATAATATTCTAAATTCATTTCTTGTTAGCTCTACTTCTTTATCTTTATATTTTAGTAATGATAGATGCAAATCTAAAGTATAACCCTTTTTTGTCATTTCTTTGAAGTTTTGTGGGTTGCTTAATTTTATTGCTCTCTTTATTTTCTCTAGTAATACTCCTGTGTCGTAAGGTTTTGCAATAAAGTCTATTCCTCCTACCCTTATGCTAATTATTTCGTCTTTTGTAGTATCTCTACTTGTTACAAATATAATTGGTATATTACTTTTTTCCTTTATTTTTTTGCATATAGCATAACCATTTTCATGTGGCAAGTTAACATCAAGTAAAACTAAACTTGCATCAGAATTTATAATATGTTCTGGGATGTTATCAAAGTCTTCTATTAAAATAGTGTCATAATCATGTTTTTTTAATAATTTTGATAATTCTTCACGTATGGTTTTATCATCTTCTACAATTGCAATTTTCATTTTACGCCTCTATAAAAAAATTCTTGTTATAATTTTATATCTTAATTATAACAAGAATCTTAATAAATTCAACTTACAGTTTTGTAAGATTTTTATTCTTTTATATCTTTTGCAGTTTCTTTTTCTGCATCTTCAACTTTTTTTAGTTTTTTGAATAGTGTTTTTATTTTTGCTGTATTTCCTTTTATATCTCCTAAGAAGAATGATATTCCAAATCCTATAATCATTATTATTATAGATATAACTGAGCTTGCGTTTAATCCTAAAACACAGCTTTCATTTAATACATTTGGAATTATTGAAATAAACAATCCAAATATTACTGAAAATGTTGCAGTATAGAATCTTTTTAATAGTTTATTCATTAAGAATGATATTACTAATACTCCTATTACTAGTCCAAATGCTGCTGGTATTAATACAGATAAGTTAAAGTCTGCAATTGACCCTACATATAGTTCATATAGTCCTAATGATGATAATATTACTGCACTGTCAACTCCTGGTACTATTGATGAACCAGCTACTGCTATTCCTAAGAATACTGATTGTAATAGATTAGGATTTGTTATTACTGGGAATAAGTCTTTATTAAAATAGAATAATACAAATCCAACTACTGCACCTATAACCATGTACAAATAGTATTTTTTGTTAAATCCTTCTTTTTTTACTTCCTTATAGAATAATGGTATTGTTCCTAATACTAATCCCAAGAAAGCAAATCTAGTGTACATTTCAAAATTTCCTAGTAAATAATCAACTATTTTACTAAATATAATTACTCCTACTCCAAATCCTAATACTAATGGAAATAAGAATTTTACATTTTCTTTAAAGTTTTTAAATAATGTTCCTATTGCTGATATTGTTTTTTGATATAATCCTAAAATTACTAATAAAACACTTCCACTTAATCCAGGTGCTATTCCACCTATTCCTACAATTATTCCTTTTAAAAAGTTATACATGTTTTCCTCCAATAAAAAATTTCTTAACTATTTTACTACATATTTATAATTAAGTCAATTTTTATTATTAAATTAACATAAAATACTTGACATTAGGCTTTATACATGCTACAATAAATGTATTGGAAGCGTGATGTCTTCCAATGGGAGTGACTCTCTCCACACTTAAATTTTAGAAAATTTTCTGAAAAGAGAAGTGTGGGGCCCCGCACTTCTTATATGCAGTCTGATCAACTGTATAGTTTTTCGGATTATGAGTATA
>CALXJO010000044.1 GCA_944388645.1 uncultured Clostridia bacterium | reverse complement strand
GTTCCATTATACTTTATACTAGATGAGTTTGCAAACATTGGACAAATACCAGACTTTGATAAAAAAATATCAACATCAAGAAGTAGAGGAATTTCATTTAGTGTTATATTACAGAATTTAGACCAATTAGAAGCTGTATATGAAAAATCTTATGAAACAATAATGGGTAACTGTGATACACACGTATTCTTAGGAAGTAACTCTTTCAAAACAGTAGAATACTTCTCTAAACAATTAGGAGAAAAAACAATAATTAGAGATACAAGATCTACAAATAGAGGCAGAAACTACTCGACACAAGGTTACAGTACATCAGACCAAATTATGGGAAGAGCATTAATGACACCAGATGAACTAAGAAGAATGGATAATGACTTATGTATCATATTTGAAAAAGGTTTAAAACCAGTAAAGGCAAACAAATATTATTACTTCAAAAAGCCAGTATATAGACAACTTCAAGCTCATAGAGCAGACCACAATGATTATATAGTTCCAGAAAGAGGAGAATGGAGCAAATTCAATCCTTCAAACCCACGTTATGCTGACGACACAAGACAAGAAGAAGTAAAAATAGAATCATTAGATGATTTATGGTCAGATAACACAAACAACAAAAACAACACAACCAATTTAAATAGCTTAAACAACAGCGGATTAAACAATAATGGAGCATTAAATAGCAATATACCAAACAACATAACAACACCAGTAAATCAAAACACTAAAAACGTAGAAATAGAGCCATTGGAAAGCATGTTTAACAATTCAATAAATAACCAAAATAACAGTAATCCAATGCCAAAAACAAAAACAAATACAACCAATAAAGTAGAAAACATTGATGCGCCAGTAATTCCAATGGAAGACAACACACAAGAAGACGACTTATTTACAATGGACTTACAAAAAGAGCTAGAAGCAAAATTTGATGAACTATTTGGACCAATAGATAATAATACTAACAATAATAACTAAAATTTCGCCCAAGAGGGACGCCCCTTTTTGGGCGAAAAAAATTATCAAAAAAACAAAACAAACGTTCTTAAAACTATTGACTTAAAAGTAGAGATATGATATAAAGTAAACAATAAAAATGAAGAGAGTGATATTATGCGATTTATACATATGGCAGATATGCATCTAGATAGTCCATTTGAAAGTTTAGCAAGCAAACCAAACTTGGCTAAGGAGCGTAGACTAGAGCAAAGAAGAGTAATGAAGGAGATAGTGGAATATATAAAAAAAGAAAATATTCCATATTTTTTTATTGCTGGAGATTTATATGAGCAAGAATATATAAAAAAATCAAGCATTGAATATATAAATAATTTATTTGAACAAATTCCAGACACCTTAATATTTATTACGCCTGGAAACCATGACCCATACATAAAAAATTCTTTTTATAAACAATTTACTTGGAGCAAAAATGTACATATATTTTCAGAAGAATTATCTATATTAGAGTTTAAAGATATAGATATTTATGGTTATGGATTTAACGATTTCTATATGCAAAACAAATATCAAAATATAGAAATAAAAAACAAAAATAAAATAAATATTTTAATAACACACGGTAGCCTTGATGGTGGTAATGATGAAAACAAGCAATATAATCCTTTAGCATCAAGCCAGCTAAAGCAAATGGATTTTGATTATATAGCATTAGGACATATTCATAAAGCAAGTTATAATGACTATGAGAATCAGAAAATCGTGTATCCAGGTTCGACTGTTTCAATAGGGTTTGATGAACTAGGACCAAGGGGAATTATAGAAGGAAATATTGATGAAGTAACTAAAAAATTAGAATTAAAATTTATTAAAACTTCGGCAAAAACTTTTGAAGAAAGAGAAATAGATATAAGTGCTCTAAATTCAGAAGAGGCATTAATAGAGGAATTAAATTCAATTAATTTAGATGATAATAAATATTATAAAATAATATTAGTAGGAAAAAGAAATTTTGATATTAATATTTCAAATATTATGAGCTTAATAAAACCAATTAATATTATAAAGATAAAAAATAAAACAAAAACAAAATATGATATCGAAAATATTGCAAAACAAATAAGTCTTAGAGGAATATTTGCTAAAAAAATACTAGAAAAAATAGAAAATGCCACTACAGAAGAGGAAAAAGAAAAACTACTTAATTCATTCGAAATAGGAATGGATGTATTAAAATAAGAGGTGAATTTATTGGATATTAAAAATATTAAGATAAATGCATATGGTAATCTAGAAAACAAAGAAATAAATTTAGATAAAAAAATAAATATAATACATGGTGCAAATGAAAGCGGAAAATCTACAATGCTTAGTTATATTGTAAATTCTTTTTATGGAATATCTAAAACAAAAGATGGAAAAGATATATCAGATTATGATAAATATAAGCCATGGAATAATAATGAGTTTTCAGGAAGAATTTCATATGAGCTAGATAATGGAGAACAATATGAGGTATTTAGAGATTTTAACAAGAAAAATCCTAAAATATATAATAAAAATTTAGAAGATATAACAGACAAATTCGAAATAGACAAAAAAGAAGGAAGCAAATTCTTCTTAGAACAAACTGGAATAGACAAACAAATGTATACATCAACTGTTGTATCAATGCAGGAAGAAGTAAGATTAGATGATAAGAATCAAAACATGCTAATTCAAAAAATAGCAAATTTAGCAGGTACAGGAGAAGATAATGTTTCATACAAAAAGGCATTAACAAAATTACAAAATAAAATAAGAGATGAAATAGGAACAAATAAGACTTCACAAAAACCAATTAATATTTTAAATAATCAAATAGAAGAAATAAATAAAAAAATAGAAGAAATAAAACCTAATATTAATAAAAAATACGAAATAGATAATCAAAAGGATTTAATAAATGAAAACTTAAAAAATCTTGAGATTAAAAAAGAAATATTAGAAGAAATTAATAAAAAAAATCAAAATAAATTAGACTATTTAAAAGAAAAAAATATAAAAGAAATAAGTAAAAAAGATAATGAAGGACATATAGAAAAGCTAAAAAAAGAAGCAAATACTGTTAAAGAAGAACAGATGAAAGTAGAAAAAACAGTAAATGATCTTAATAAAAAATTAGAAGAAAATAAAGTAGAACAAAGTAGAATAGAACAAGAGCTTAACAAAGAAAACGAGCAAACAGAAAATATAGAAAATAGTAAAAATATAAAAAGCTCAAAAAATACAATATATATAATATTTTTAATAGTTTTTATAGCATTAGGTATATTGGGAGTTGCTTTGTTCAAGAATTATTTAGTCACAATAGTATTGGGTATTTTAGCTTTAATAGACATTATTCTATTAATTACAAAAAAAATAAAAGTAAATAGAATAATTAAAGAAGAAAATAAACTATCAGAAACCAAGAAAAAAGAACATATAAGAGATTTAGAAGAAGAAAAAGAGTATATTTTAAAAGAAATAGACAAAATCTCAAAAGAATTAAAAGAAGAAGAAGCTAATCAAAAAGAAATTGCAAGTAAAAATTCAATGCTACAAGGTCAAATAATTTTATTAGAAAAAACAAATACATCATTAGAAAATGAACTAAATTCTATAAAAGAAAAGCTAGAGAAGTTACAAAGCAATAATGAAGAAGAGCTACTAGCACAGTATAATGGCAAAATGGACAGAGAAAAGCTATTACAAATTATTAATAGTACTGATATAGAACCCCAACTAAAAAATGTAGAGACACAAATTAATAATGAAAAAATAAAATTAAAAGGACTAGAGATAGAAGAAAATACAGTAATTCCTCAAATCGATGCAATGGTCGAATTAGAAGAAACATTGCAAGCTAAAAAGGAAGAATACAATAACTTAAAAAATCAAGAAGATATAATAAATATAACAATAGAAAATTTGGAACAAGCTTATGAAGAAATGAAAACTACTATAACACCGAAATTTACAGAAAACTTATCAAAAAATATAGAAGAAATATCAAATGGTAAATATAGCAAAGTAACAATAAATGATGAATCAGGCATGGTAGTGGAAAATAATAGAGGAGAGTACATAAATGCAAATAATTTAAGTACTGGAACCATAGATCAATTATATTTATCTTTAAGATTGTCAATGATAGAAGATTTATCAAAAGAAAGCCTTCCAATAATATTAGATGAAACCTTTGCATATTTTGATAATACAAGGTTAGAAAATGCAATAAAATATTTAATTAAGCTAACACAAGGAGAAAATATAAAAAATCATCAAGTAATAATATTTACATGTACTAATAGAGAAAAGGAAATATTAGAAAAACATAATTATAAGTATAATTTGATAGAAATTTAAATAAAATCATGTCAATAGTTACGATTCACAGCATAAAAAATAAATGTTAATATTTAGAGAATTTATATATTTTTTTGAATTTTATCGCTTCTTGCTGGAGCTTACGCTCCAAATTGTTGTGCGAAGACGAAAAATTCTACAAAAATACATAAATTCTCTTCAATAAAATATAATCAGGTTGTGAATTGTAATTTTTTTGGGGCAAATTCTTTAAAATCTACTAAAATCAGGGATTGAATAAATACAAGTTTTGGTGTATAATATAAAGGCTATAAATAATATAAAAGAGGAGATTTTTTATGTTTCAAAAATTAGAAGCTGTAGAAAAAAGATATGAAGAGCTTAACAAAAAAATTGCGGACCCAGAAGTAATTGCAAGGACTCATGAATGGACAGAATACATGAAAGAGCATTCAGAAATAGAAGAGGTCGTATTAAAATATAAAGAATATAAGAGAACAGAGCAAGCTTTAAAAGAGGCAGAAGAGATGATGAGTGATCCAGAGATGAAGGAGCTTGCTGAAGAGGAAGCAAGTAAAGCAAGAGAAAAACTTCCAAAGCTAGAAGAAGAATTAAAATTATTACTTATTCCTAAAGACCCAGATGATGATAAAAACATCATATGTGAAATTAGAGCTGGGGCTGGAGGAGACGAGGCTGCCTTATTTGCAGGAACATTGTACAGAATGTATACAATGTATGCTGAAAGAAAACATTGGAAAATAGAAGTATTAAACGAAAATGAGACAGGACTTGGTGGTTATAAAGAAATATCTTTTATGATTACTGGAAAAGGAGCTTATAGTAGGCTAAAATTTGAAAGTGGTGTACACAGAGTTCAAAGAGTTCCAGAAACAGAAGCAAGTGGAAGAATACATACATCAACAGCAACTGTTGCAGTATTACCAGTAGTTGAAGACGTACAAATAGAAATTAATCCAGCAGATATCAAAATGGAAGTGTTTAGAGCATCTGGTGCAGGTGGACAGCACGTTAACAAAACATCATCAGCAGTAAGATTAATACACGTACCAACTGGAATGGTTGCAGAATGTCAAACAGAACGTTCTCAAACACAAAACAGAGAATATGCAATGAAATTACTAAAATCTAGATTATATGAAAAAGAAAAGCAAGAAAGAGATTCAAAACTTGCAAGTGAAAGAAAAAGCCAAGTAGGAAGTGGAGATAGAAGCGAAAAAATACGTACTTATAACTACCCACAAGGTCGTATAACAGACCATAGAATAGGATTAAGCATCTACCAAATGGAAGACTTCTTAAATGGAAACTTAGACGAAATGATAGACAACTTAATTGCAGCAGACAGAGCAGAAAAATTAAAAGGCTCAGAGGAAGAGTAAAGTATTAACGGTATTAGCGAAAATGCTAATGCCGTTTTACTGTAAATAAACTTCCAACCATGAATTATATTACAAATCAATAATTACTGTGCAAAACATCATGTTGAAAAGCGTTGAATTTTATGATATTATAGCTTTAATTCTAAATTTTGAAAGGAATTATTTGTAAAATGAAGTGGATTAAAAAAATAGGAAACAATGTACTTATTAAAACATTTTTAATTGTTTTCATTATACTGTTATTTTTATTTATAATAAAAAAATATGCTCCGTTTGGTCAAAATTCATTAGCAACTATGGATGCTAAAATTCAATATTTGGATTTCTTCATGTATTTAAAAGATGTTTTATCTGGTGAAAATAGTATAAACTATTCTTTTAGTAGTGGTCTCGGACAAGATACGATTGCTGTCTTTAGCTATTATTTATTATCGCCATTCAATATATTTGTAATATTTTTTGATAAAGTAAATATAGAATCTTTTTTTAATTTGATTTTTCTTTTAAAAGTCAGTGTAGCCGGATTAACTTTTGCTTACTTTTTAAAAAATAGATTTGAAACCAAATTGGATGATTTTTATATTATAATACTCTCTATTGGATATGCATTATCACAATATAATATAGCTCAAGCTAGTAATGTAATGTGGTTAGATGGAGTATATATGTTGCCACTAATATTGTTAGGTGTCTATAAGATTGTTAATAATAAAAGTAATATATTATTAATTGTCTCTGTCGCATGTTCACTAATATTTAACTGGTACACAGGTTTAATAAATTGTTTGTTTTCGATTATATGGTTTTTGTTTGAAACTGCAATTTTTGAAATAGATAATAAAAAAGAAAATAAATTTAAAGAAAGATTAAAAACTATTTTTAATAAGTTTTTAAAATACAGTTTTTCTGGAATTACAGCTTGTTTAATTAGTGCTTGTGTACTAATTCCAACATTTATGTCACTTCAGAGTGGAAGAGGAAACTTGCAATTTGGATTATTAAAAAATTTCTCAATAATAGGAGATATACCATCAGTTGTTTCTCAATATACAATAGGCGCAACTAGCCAATATGGTAAAGTTTCTTTATTTTGCGGTAGCTTTGCTTTAATAGGCTGTATAAGTAGTATCTTTCTTAATAAAATAACTAAAAAGAAAAGAATTTTGTTTGCCATCTTCTTAATAATTATACTATTAATGTTCTACTGGAATCCATTTTTCGTAGTATTCTCATTAATAAAAAGTGCTAATAGTTATTGGTATAGATATTCATATCTTGGAATTTTAGGGATTTTATTTTTAGCTGCTTATTTTTATCAAGGTAAAACAGATAACAAGTTTTTTTATAATTTAATTAAAGTTATAAGTTTATACTCTATAATACTAATGATTTTTAATAGTATATTTCAGTCAAATACTAGAAACAATGTATATCTTACAATTGCATTTATAATTAGTATAGGATTAATGTTTATTTTTATAAATTATTTAAATTATAAAAATAGATTAATGAAAAACTTTTTTAGAGCACTTTTATTTATTCTTGTTATTAGTGAAATTACATATAATACTAGTTTATTGATGGAAAAATATCATACTACTACAGTAGATGATGTTTCTAAATATATTAATGGACAAGAAGAACAAATTGCAGCAATTAAAAATATTGATTCAGGTTATTATAGAATTTCACAAACCAAGACAAGAAATATGAATAAAGGAACAAATTTAACTGCAAATTATAATGAACCTCTAGCATTTAATTATTGGGGCATATCTAGTTATACTTCTGATCCTAATGAAATTCAAAGACAGTTACTTGCAAATCTAGGATATGCAAGTAATGGAGCAAATACAAATATTATAAACACATCTATATTAGGAGCAGATTCATTATTAGGAGTTAAATATATATTATCAAATTATCCAATAAATGGACTTAATGAGTTGCAAATAGAATCTAAAAATAGAAAAAAAGTTTATGAAAACCCATATGTCCTACCCATTGCATTTAAGTATGACAATAATATAACATTTGAAAATAGTACAAATAACAATCCTTTTGAATACCAAAATAATTTATTTAGTAACTTATTAAATGAAGATATAGAATTGTATGTTCCTATTGAGTTTGCAACAACAGAAAAATATGAGAATGAAGGAATTGTTAAGACTTATACTTTAAATATTCCAGAAGGGAAATATGCTGTTTATGGAAATTTAATCGCCTCTAAAAATAATACTTCTACCTTAAACATAGATAATAAATATGAAACAGATTATTTCTGTTGGCTTTCACCTTCCGTTTTTTACATTCCAACTTCAGGAAAAAATGAAATAGTTAATG
>CALXJO010000043.1 GCA_944388645.1 uncultured Clostridia bacterium | reverse complement strand
TATGGTAATAGAAAATATAGTATTCCGGCAAGAACCAAACCCGCAAGAGTATTAACAAGTGCAAGTTTAGTTACAGAGTCAATTTTTAATTTCTTTTTCTTCATATGTTAGTCCTTTCATTTAATAAATTTGTTTTTTATTAAATAATATATAATCTTTGAAATATATTCTTCACTCAAAACAGGCCATTCAAGATTTTGCTTTTTAAGCAAAGAATTAGTATATTCGTTTGAAAGATGAATTTTATTAAAATCCTTATTTCTTACATTAGTTAAATAATTTGTAATACCAAAATATTTATCTGGAGCAGATAAAATTTCTTTCTCAAATTTCTCCATTGGTACAATCTTTATATTAATATCATATTTTTGTAAAATAGTTAATAGTTTATGCAAAGAAACATATTTATCATTATATAAATGGTAAACATTTATATTATTTTCTTGCAAGCTTAATAATTTTACTATAAAATCGGCGCAGAAATCAACAGGAGTAAATTCCAAAGAATGATGCATAACTTCTTTAGGAATATTTCCTAGATTAATTATTGATGTTATTCTATTCAAAAATGCATTATCTCCAGCATTTTGTTGGAAAATTCCATCACTAAACCTATTTGTAATATTTCCAATACGATATATAGAAGCTTTTAATTTATTATTCTTACATGCAGACAAAACTACATTTTCAGCTTCAAATTTACTATTTACATACACATTATCTTTATACTTCTGACCAACATAAAAATCATTTTCTGTAAAAGTACGGTCTGGACATTCAACTAAACCATAACCTGACACAGACATTGTAGAAATATAATGAAAATGGGCATGATATTTAATACAGAAATCTACCATTTGTTTAGTTGCAAAAACATTTGTATTATAAAAATCTGAATAATTGCCATAATGTTTTACAATAGCAGCAGAGTTTATAACACAATCAACTAAAGAGCCAAGTTCATCATAGCTATCTGTAGATAAACCAAATTTTTCTTTTAATATATTACCAGTTATAGTAGTAATTCGGTCCTTATATTTTTCTAATTCTTCCTTACCAAAATAAAACTCAAATTTATTATAAAAACGAGAAATAGAGTTTAAATTATCTTTTTCTCTAATTATACAATAAATATGTGCAGAAGAATTCTGTAATATAGAATGTAAAATGTGAATTCCTAAAAAGCCTGTAGCTCCAAATAATAATATATTTTTATAAGAAATTTTAGTCCTTTTATTTTTATGCTTAATTTCTGAAATTGTAGCTAATTCTTCAGTGCTAGATTCGCTATCAGCCACTTCTTTTTTACTTTCTATAAATTTGGCAAGACTTCTAATACTTGGGTACTCGTAAAATGCTTGTGTATTAATATTTATTCCATTATTATATAATAAAGTTTGCGCTTTTATAATAATTAAAGAATCCACGTAATAGTCAAAAAAGTTACCAGTAGCACTCATCTTTTTTATATTAAGCAATTTGCAAAAGATTTTTGCAAGTAAAACTTCCAAATCCCCTTCAGGCTCCACAAATACATCATGCTCACTATTAGATGGCATTGGTAGCTTGTCCTTTTGTATTTTGCCATTACTTGTAAGTGGCAGACCATCTAAAGATACAAAATACTTTGGAAGCATATATGTAGGCAAAAACTTAACCAAATATTCTTTTAAATACTTAAGAATAACAGGACGTTCTTTATCACAAACATAATAAGCACATAATACTTTGCTAGAATCTTTTTGTATAGTTGTTACATAACAATCTTTTATATTTGGATATTTAAGAATCCTAGATTGAATTTCACCCATTTCAATACGGAATCCATTAATTTTAACTTGAAAATCAGTACGCCCAATATATTCCATAACTTGATTAGAATGTAGTGTAACAATATCTCCTGTTTTATATAACTTGCTACTCTTTTTAAAAGGAGAAGGTAGAAATCTCTCGTTATTTATAGCTTTTAATTTAACATAGCCTTTAGACAAACATTTTCCAGAAATATATAATTCTCCTCTTTGCTCACAAGGTATTAAGTTTAAATCATCATTTAAAACATATAAATTTACATTTTTAGCAGGAATACCAATTGGTACAGAAGCATAATTATCATCTTTTGGGCTATACTCGTGAATCATACAGCCTACGGTTGCCTCTGTTGGACCATATTCATTATATATATGAATATTTTTGGCTTTTTTAGTAATCTTCTTACATAGTTCTTTAGTTAAAATATCTCCACCAACAATAAGTTTTGTAACTATTGTATCTGAAGCTAAACAATCTAAAAGTAAAGTTAAATGTGCAGGTGTCAATTTAATTATTTGAACTTTTTTATCATCAATCATTTGCTTTAAGCATAACTCTGGATTGCTATTATTATATATATAAATAGTGTTTCCAGAAATAAGAGGTGTAAAAATAGAAGTCACGGTTAAGTCAAAAGCAATTGAAGAATATAGTGGAAAATTACATTCTTCATTTTGCACATATACAGTATTTGCCCAAGAAATGTAATTAGTTAAGCTTTCATGCGCAATCTTTACGCCCTTAGGATTTCCGGTCGATCCAGAAGTGTATATAATATATGCTAAATTATGTAATTTACTATGATTATAGCAAGTAGGTGAAGTAGGTAAATTTACAAGTTTTTCGTAATCTATAATCATACTAATATTAGATAAGAAATTTAATTTATGTACATTATCCTGATTTGTGATTATTTTTTTACAACCACTATTTTGTGCTATGTATTCAATTCTGTCTGTTGGATATGTTACATCTATTGGAATATAGCATGCTCCATATTTTAAAATAGATATAATGCTAATAACTAATTCAATAGAATTGTTTAAAAATAAACATATTTTATCTTTTGGCTTTAAACCATTTTCCGCAAAATAAGCACAAAAACTATCGGTTACAGCATCTAATTGTGAAAAGGTAAGTGATTTTCCATTGTCACTTATTGCAGTTTTATCAGGTACATTTTTAACCTGCTCTAAGAATAAATCAATTACAGTTTTATCTATTCTTTGGTATCTATCATGATTATATTTATGAAGAATTGTGTATTTTTCTTCAGGTGTTACTAAATTAATTTTGCTAAGTGCTAGGGAAGAGCTTGATTCTAACACTTGCTTAATTATATATAAAATCCTATTATGAATATTTGTAATATCATCTAAAGAATATTTTGCAGTTTGATAATCATATGCAATATTTAAAGTACCATAATTATTCATGTCAAACAAATGAATATCAAGCTCATCAGATGTAAAATCACTATGAGTCCATCTAACATCATATTTTATATCACTTGCATCTTTTTCAGTCTTAGTATTTTGATATGAAATCATTATATTATATAAGTTTGGAATTGAGCTATCTTGCTTACGTAAGTAAGATAAAATTTCTTGATAAGGATATTTTTGATGTCTAAACATTCCTATTGTTTGGACTGTAATAGATGTTACAAAATCTTTGAAAGTAGGATTTCCCTCTAGGTTAAAATAAAAAGGCACAGTACTAATAAACATACCAGGTGTATGTTTCTCCCCAAAAGTTGTTCTGTTTAGAATTGGTGTTCCTAAAACAAAATGTTTTAAATTTCGTACTTTACCAATATAAAGAGCATAAATTGCCATAAAGAAATTAAATAAAGAAAAATTATTCTTTTTGCAATAATTTTCTATTGCTTTTACTTGTCTTTTCTTTAATACAAAAACTTTTCTATTTGCATCACAATTACAATGTGAATTTGTATTTAAATTACATGTTGAAAGAGATGCTAAGTCAAATGAAGACTTAAAATTTTCTTCCCAATATTCTTTATCTTTAATAAATTTGTTACTTTTTAAATAGTCATTTTCAGAATTTATATAATTAATATAAGAAGTAGGAATCTCTGTTATTGGCTCATTTTTTATTAAAGAAGAATATATATTAACTATCTTAGAAGCTATAATTCCAGCAGTACAAGCGTCTGCAATAAGGTGGTGAGTGTTAAGAACAAAACCACCTTTATTATCTTTAAACTTAAATAATTGGAAATTATATAAATTATTATCAAAAATATCAAATGGAATATTAGCCATTTCGTGCTCTAAATTAGACAACTCATTTTGGTCCTGCAAAGTAATAACAGTAAATTCAGAAGGAGAATAATCTCCAAAATACTGTTTAGCATTGCCATCTTTATCAAGCACAATATGAATCCTGAAACTATCATTATCCCTAATAAAAATGTTAATTGCATCAATAAGTTTATCAAAAGCTATTTCTTCATCAATTAGTACAGTTCCACAAATATTATTAACAGCAGTTCCTTTATAAAATTGCTCTGTAAGCCAAATAGATTTTTGTGGATTAGTTAATTCGTATAAATTCATAATAATCACCCTATTATTTTGCCTTATTTCGCCCAAGAGGGACGCCCCTTTTTGGGCGAAAAGTTTTTATTGTTTATTTATCCTTGACATTTCTTCATGTCTTTTTATTTTTTGAGTAGTAGTTTTTATTAATGGTTCATTACTTAAAGTAAATTCTCTAATATATTTGTAAATAGGTAAGTTTTTATTTAATTCTTTAATACTTTTTTCAATAGAAGCATGTATATCATCTTCAGACATATCTTTTATAAGAGGATTATCAGTTGAATATATAATTTTTGCACAAATTCTATCATCTTTCTCATAAACCATGCTTTCTTGGACTAAATCTAATTTATTTATAAGAGCTTCAAGTTCTTCTGGGAACACCTTTTTACCATTACTTAGAACTATAAGGTCTTTCTTTCTACCAGTTATAAATAAAGAACCGTCTTTACCAAATCTTCCTAAATCACCTGTACAGAACCAGCCGTCCTTAAATGCATTTTTAGTAGCTTCTGGATTATTATAATAACCAAGCATAACATTTGGACCTTTAACTAAAATCTCGCCAGTTCCAGTCTCATCTGGATTATCAATCTTTACTTCTTCATTGTATAGGGGAAAACCAGAAGAGCCAGTCTCATAATGGTATTTATCACTTTCACATGAGATAACAGGAGCTGTTTCTGTTAGACCATAGCCCTGAATCATGTCTATACCAATTGTATTTAAAAGATGTATAGTCTTTTTATCAGAAGAAGCAGAACCGTAGATAATTGTTCTCATATTTCCACCAAAATTATCTAATATCTCTTTAAAGAACTTCCTTCTTAAGTCTATATGGAAAAACATAAGAAAATTAGAAACTCCACAAAGAATTTTGAAAGGTACATATTTACCAGACTTTTTAACTCCTCTAATAATTTGCCTATACATTATATCTAAAACTGCAGGTACGCAAACAAGTCCGCTTATACCATATTCAACTAAATTTTTACCAATATCTTTAATACTATCTGCAAAGCAAATTCTAAAGCCTACATAATAGCAGAATAGAAAACTTGCAGTACATGCTAAAGTATGATGAAGTGGCAAAAATACCAAAATACTATCATTTTCTTCGTATTTAATTAAAGTAGTCATAGCCGAAACATTAGAGCAAATATTATATTGTGAAAGCATTACAGCCTTAGGCTTACTAGTTGTTCCAGATGTGTAAATAAGAATAGATAATTTATCTTTATCTATTTTTACAGAGTCATATTTAGATTTATTAGAATCTAATAAGCTACGACCTGTTTTTAATAAATCAGAAAAATAAAGAAGATTATCAATTTCGTTATTTGTCTCTTTATTTTTATCAGTATTTGCAGTATCTTGAAAATCATTATCATCCATGCAAATAAAGAACTTTACTGCAGAATCTTTATTTTTCGAAATCTCATTCATTAAATCTAAATATTTAGAATCAAAAATAATTGCGTCTACTTGGCTCTCTAAAATTAACCTTGTAAGTTCAACATGTGGAAGTAAATAGTCCAAAGGAACCACAATACAATTTGCCGTAGAAATGGCAAAATAGCTACAACACCATTCATATCTGTCTGGTGAAATTATAGCTATTTTCTTGTTTTCTAAGCCTAAATCAAGCAAAGCTGATCCAAGCTCTTTTATATTATTATCAAAATCAATAAAAGAAATATCATGAATTTTTTTATCTTTATCCTTAATGCTAAAAGCCGTCCTTTTACCAAAATCCCTAGTACATAAAGAGATAAGTTCTCTAAAATTTGTACATGTTCTCTCTTCATAAATTTTATTTTTACTCATTACCATCACCTATTCAACATTCTACCATTTACAAAAATATTTTGCAATATTTAAAAAAGAAATTTCGCCCATTAGGGACGCCCTTTTTTGGGTGTTTTCGGGGACACTTCTCAAAAACACCCAAAAGCTGTTTTCGGGGACACTTCTCAAAAACACCTAAAAGCTGTTTTTAGGGACACTTCTCAAAAACATTCAAAAGCTTTTTTAGGGAAACGTTCCAAAAACAGCTAAAGAAATTGTGATTAAACTTTAATTTTTAGTTAATAATATACATAGGAGATGATTGGTTTTATGAAGAAAGGTCATAAATTTATTAGAGGGCTAGAGATTACAGCTATAATTATTTTAATATTATCTTTTATAACTTTGGCATATTGTGTATACATATCAATAATGGCAGAAAAAGAATATGCAGATAACTATAGTGCAGAAAAAACTTCTTTACAAACTGATGTTACTCAGAGTGAAGGGAGTATAGAAAGCAATATTTCAGATATTATAGAAAAGGTAAACAATGCTGTTGTTGGAATTTCTAGAGTAAAAAATACAGGTAGTACAGTATTTTTACCGGATGGCTCAGAAAGTCTTGGACTAGGTACGGGTTTTATTGTTACAGATAATGGTTATATAGTTACAAATCAACATGTTTCTGGAGATAAAAATGGAACATGCTATGTTACTTTAGAAGATGGAAGAAATTTTAATGCTTCTGTTGTTTGGGCAGATAGTGACTTAGACTTAAGTATAATTAAAATAAATACTACTAATTTGCCATATCTAGAGTTAGGGGATTCAGACAGTATAAAAGTTGCTCAAAGTGTTTACGCAATTGGTAATCCAATTGGATTTGAGTTTCAAAGGACTGTTACATCTGGAATAATTAGTGGACTTGATAGAACCATTAAATTAGAAGAAGATGACAAGACATATTATATGGAAGATTTAATCCAGACTGATGCAACAATAAATCCAGGGAATAGTGGGGGACCACTTATCGATGTAAATGGAAAGGTTTTAGGGATTAACTCTGTAAAAATAACATCTGCAGAAGGAATTGGTTTTGCAGTTCCAATTAATATTTTAAAACCAATTATAGAAAAATTTAAAAATGATGGGGAATTTAATGCTGCAACTTTAGGAGTATTTGCATATGACGAAAGTATGATTCCATATATAAATCAAGAGTTAGGTACAAATTATAGTTTAGATTATGGAATTTATGTGGCCTCTGTTATTAGAAATTCGCCTGCAGATAAGGCTGGAATTGTACAAGGTGATATTATTTTAGAAATTGATGGAACTCCTTTAAACAAGATGTCTACATTAAGGCAATATATTTATGAGAAAAATGTAGGGGATACAGTTAAGATAAAATATTTGAGAAATAGGAAAGAAACAGAAATAGAAGTTACACTAGCTAGAAAATAAAAAAACTGTCTTGCGACAGAAACTTTCTTACCCGAAGGCTTGCAGTTTTTTAAACATCCGTTAGGCTTGAATCTCCTTAAAAGCCTGAGCATTGAAGTACCCAGGAAAACCATCAAGGCGGAAAAGCCTGTGGAAGCCCACATCATACTCCTCAACTACGGTATAAACCGTATAGGGAGTAAGAGTAGGTCTTTCCTCATTTTTACCAGCCCAAAGCGGAATGTCGGAATTGATAAATTCTACCTTTTCCATTTTTATTTTACCTCCTATTGCTGGAACTGTAAAATTTTGTAAATAATTTTTGCGACAAATATTATTATATCATGTCTTACAGGAATAATCAATATTAAAAAAGGAAAATATTTTGAAGAAAATTAAAGAAAGCTATTGCAAATTAGAAAAAACTGTGTTATATTATATAAGTGACTTTTAATAATACATTTCGAGGTGTAGCGCAGTTGGTAGCGCGCGTGGTTTGGGACCATGAGGTCGCAGGTTCGAT
>CALXJO010000042.1 GCA_944388645.1 uncultured Clostridia bacterium | reverse complement strand
TTTGTTACAGTATTGTTATTTTCTCTAGTTATTTTTATATTATAAATACTATTTTTGTATTTGTATTTTATTTCATAATTTGTCCAATTTTGAGGTATATGTGGGGTTATGCTTAAATATCCATTTTTAATGTTTAGACCTAATATATATTTTATTCCTGCAATAAACATCCAAGAGGCAGAGCCTGTATACCATGTCCAGCCACCTCTTCCGGCTAAGTTGCTTTGTCCATATATGTCTGCTGATATAACATATGGTTCTACTTTGTACTTGTGGCATTCTTCTCTGGTTCTAGAGTGTTCTATTGGGTTTATCATTCTGTAAAATTCATAGGCTTTATCATTTGCATTTAGTAGTGTTTGTGCAATTACTGTCCAAATGGCAGCATGTGTGTATTGTCCTCCGTTTTCTCTTGTTCCTGGTAAGTAGGCTTTTATATAGCCTGGTTCTAACTTGCTTTTTTCAAAAGGTGGGTCTAATAGTTTTATTATTCCTATTTCTTTGTCGACCAAATGATTTTCTAAGCTTTCCATTGCTATATATTTTTTGTCGTTTTCTCCTGCATTTGATATTACAGACCAGCTTTGTGCTATACTGTCTATTCTGCATTCTTCGTTTTGTAAGCTTCCAAGTACGTCTCCATCGTCTGTATATGCTCTTTTGTACCACCTGCTGTCCCATCCATATTGATTTAACACTTTTTTTAGGTCATTTGCTATTTGCTCATATTTTACTGTTTTTTCTTTGTCTCTTTGCTCGCAAATTGGAATAAATTTGTTTAGTACATCATACATAAAGAATCCAAGCCATACACTCTCTCCTATTCCTTTACTTCCTACATTACTAAATCCATCATTCCAATCTCCTGTGCCTATTTTAGGAAGTCCATGTTCTCCAAAGTTTAATGATTTTTCTATTGCTCTTATACAATGTTCGTATAAACTTCCTTCATGTTCAGATTCTGGATATGCATCATATCTATCGTTTTCTCCTTCTTCTAGCACTTTTCCTTTTTTGTATTTTACTTTTTCCTCTAATATTCCAAAGTCTCCGGTAAATTCTATATAGTCACATGTTACATATACAAGCCACAATAGGTCGTCAGATATTCTGGTTCTAATTCCTCTTCCTGTCTCTTCATGCCACCAATGCTCAACATCTCCTTCTTCAAATTGATGGCTTGCATGTAATAATATTTGTTTTTTTGTAAATTCAGGAGCAAAGTATTTTACTGCCATACTGTCTTGTAGTTGGTCTCTAAATCCATATGCTCCTCCTGATTGATAAAATCCTGTTCTTGCAAATAGTCTTGAGGCAATTACTTGATATATTAACCAACCATTTAACAGAATGTTTGTAGATTCTACTGGTGTATTTACTTGTAGTCTATTTATAATGTCACTCCAATATTTTCTTGTGTTTATATATTCATCTTTACAATTATTAATGTTTGCATATTTATATGCTGTGTCTTGGCATTCTTCTAGCGAGTCTGCTTCTCCTAGTATAAATGATATTTTTTTGGTCACAAATGCTTCTAAAGTAACATTTATTGCAATTGCTATTATTCCATTTTCTGAATAAGAATTTTCTCTATTTAGTTCTACTTGGTCTAGTCCTGCAGGATTTGCAAGCCCTCTGTCTCTAAAAAATGAATTTTTACTTCCTGTATATGAATTTATTTTTTCGCTACATGAAATATAGACTCTTTTATCTTTCTTTTCTTCCAATGTGTTTCTTGCTATTATTAGATTTGATTTTTGATTAAATTCTATAGTTATATTTCCATTTGATTTTAACTCATCTTCTCCTAGTACTGGTTTTATATAATATATAAGCCTTAAGTTTTTCTTTTGTGGATTTTTGTTTTCAAGTGTTAATAGATTTATTTTAATGTTTTCATTTTGAGGCACAAACATGTCTATTGTCTGTTTTATTCTTGAAGAGGTGTGAGTATATCTTACATAACCAAATCCATAAGCTATATAATAATTATTTTCATCTGGCATTGGATTAAATCCTAAAGACCATTTTTTGTTTGTGTCCATATCTTTTGCATAAATAATTTCTGATGGTACATCTGTTACTTGGTTATTTGACCATGCTGTTATTCTGTTTAATTTACAGTTTTCTTTCCAGGTGTAGCCTCCCATACTTTCTGTTGTTAGTGTTCCAAAGTTTTTGTTTGCTAGAATATGGCTCCATACTGTTGGAAGTTTGTTGTTTTTATTTACTTTTATTAGATACTCTTTTCCATCTTCTGAAAAGCCTCCATATTCATTGTAATATTTTAGATTTGCTGTTTCATATTCTTGCTCATTAATTTCTTGTTCTTCGTTTATTACATAGCTTTGAGCATCATATGCTGTTTCTTTTACATTGTCTAATATCATACTTTCTAATTCTTCCATTTGAAGGCTTAAAGAACTATAATATGCATTTATAACTAAATTTGCTCTTTGTTCTAATAATCTTTTATCATTTTTGTCTATATTGTTTAAGCAGAAGATTCCGCCTGGTACATTTAGCAAATAGGAAATATTTTTATTTAATATTGCAGACATAATAGCATCTTTTACATAGTTTTCATATGATTCTTTTTCTTCGTTTAATATAACAAGGTCTATTTTTATACCTTTTGCTCTAAAATATTCATATGCATTTAACGTTTCTTTTATAATGTCTATATCATTTACATCTTTTATTTTTACAAGTAATATTGGTAAATCTCCTGATATTCCATATTTCCATATTTTTGATACTGGGTAGTTTTCTTCTTTTCCATATAGTTTTTCAATTTGTACTTTTGGAGTGAATAGTAAATATGATAGCATTTTTTGATATGTTTCTAGGTCTTTTCCTTTTACTCCTAGATATCTATTTTCCGCTTCTACCTTTGCTTTTAATAGTTCAAATGTTTTCTTTATATTTTCATTATTTGTAAATTTTATTAAGTTTTTAATTGCTACATCTTTATTCTCATTTACAGATATTATTAAATCCATATAAGATGACTCTTCTGGTTTTATTCTTATTGTATGTTTTAGTGCTACTATTGGGTCTGTAGTATAACCTATTTTTTTACTAAATGGAATTGAGTTTTCTACTTCTTTTGGTATTCCAAAGTTGCATCTTCCTATAAATTTTTCTTTATCTATCTCATACTCCATTTCTCCTATTGCGTTTTCTTCGGCATATAATGTAACTGCCATATACATCTCTGTTTCATGTTCTGTATGAAGTTTTCTTTTTATTAAGATTGTATTTATTGAGTCTATATATTCATAAGTTAAGAATAAATTATTAAATGCTGGATGTGCAAAGTCTTGCATTTTGTTTGATAGTATAGGCTCTATATAACCTGTAACTTCTAGTATTTCTTCGAAGTTTCCTGTGTTTTTAAGTTCTAGCCTTCTTACTTCTACTGGCTCATCTGTATCTGCTATTACTTTTGTTACAGTTTCTATATTTTCATCAACCCTTTTAATTTTGTTCATTTCTGGAGCAAATACAATGGTTGTTCTATCTGGTTTTACTGTAAATTTTGTTTGCCCGTTTGTCCATATTCTTTTGTTTCTTATATTTTTAATATAGAAAAATATTCCTTGGTCTTGGTCATCTGTCTGTTTATATCTATTTATTTGTATATCTTTATATTTGCTATAACCATTTCCATATTGGTCCATAACGATTGTATATTTGTCATTTGATATAACATTTGAAATATTTAAATTTTCATTAATTTTTGTATATTTTCTTTCTGTGTAATCATCATAATTTACATATTTTATTTTTTCTACTTTTTCTTTCTCTTCTTTTGTTACTATCATATTTTCTGGCATTTTTTCTTGTAGCAAGATATCTACTCCTTGCATTTCTGGATTTTCCATAAATCTTTTTTGTATTATTTTATTATTTATTAAATTGTTAATTGAAAGCATTATTAACCCTTGATGGTGTGCCATATACGTTTTTACAGGTGTATAGCCTTTACCACTTCTTCCTGGGGTAAAGTCTATTGATTCATAAAATCCATATTTGTCATACATATTTTCTGCTTCTAATTGTTTTAGATTATCTATTACAAGTTTTGGCACTTCTGTTATTGCTAGTATTGTTCCATATGATGATATTACAATTTCATCTGATAGTCCTCTTTTTAGTCCTAGCCATGGTATTCCAAATGCTTTATATTGATAATTATTATTTAGGTCTTTTAGGTTAAATGCTGCTTCTGATATTCCCCATGGCACCCCTAATTTTTTTGCATATTCTATTTGACTCATTATCATGAATTTGCAAGATTCGTCTAATATGCTTGCTGGGTATTGTGGTATATTTATGTTTGGCATTAAATATTCAAATGCTGTTCCTGACCAAGATATTAATCCTTTGTAATTATTTAATGTTGTAAGTGTTCTACTTAAATTATACCAGTGCTTTTCAGATACATCTTTTTTGGCTATTGCAATTAAGCTTGTTTGTCTTGCTTCTGATGCAAGTAAGTCGTAATATGAGTCTGTTAGTTTACCATCTTCTAAGTTAAAGCCTATTGAGAATAGCCTATTTTTTTCGTCAAATAGTTTAGAAAAGTCTGTATTATCTATTGTTTGATTTATAATTTGAAGCATTGTTTGGATTTTTTCATTTTGCTCTGATATGTTGTTTAAAAATTGTTTTAAAACATATAGATAACCCACAAAGTTTCCACTATCTACTGATGATATATATCTTGGTATTAGTGGTTCTAGTTTTTCTATATTGTACCAATTGTATAAATGTCCATTCCATTTTGGTAAGTTTTGGATTGACTCTAGCATTTTGTACAAAAGGTCTATTGTATCTTCTAAATTCTCATATTTTAGGTCATATGCAGACATTACACTAAGAAGTGCAAGGCCAATATTGGTTGGTGATGTTCTCATAACTAGTTTTGGTTTTCTATCTTCCTGATAATTGTCCGGTGGTAAGAAATTGCTTTTGGAAGTTAGATTGTCTTTAAAATACATCCATGTTCTATAGCCAATGTCTAAAACATATTCTTTATCTTTAGAGTTTAAAGTGTCTACTGGATTTTTTTGTTTTTCTTTTTTGCTTATACTGCACATTATGCCAGGTGAAATGAGCCAAATTATTCCTAATATTAAGCTTGTTACTGCTAGAGCTTTTGGCATTAGAATTGCTATAAGAATAAATAGTATTCCTAAAATGATATTTGCTGGCATGTTTTTATAGTATGAGACTAAATCTGTTTTTGCATTTTTTTCTGCTTCTTCTGATGTTATCCATTCTAGCAAATGTTTTTTGCTTTTTAGCATTCTATACATTGTTTTTATTTCTGCTTTTATTGATATATATGCTTTATCTGGTAAAACAGAAAAGTCTAATATTCCTCTTATTAAACTTGCTTTTACTCCTGTTATTGTTTTTGTAAATTTTTTGGTTCCAATGTTTCCTGTTTTGAAAAAGATTATAGAATTTATAATGTCTAATAAGGTTGGAATTATTATTGATATTATTGCTATGCATATTACTGGGGCTATTTGTGCTTTGTATATACTTCCGAATAATTAGACTTATTATAATCATTAAAAGTGCAGTTGTTTCTTGCTTGCTCCTTACAATGTTACAAAAGATTTTATATTTGCTTAATCTGTTTAATGGATTTACTTTTTTGTTTCCTTTTCTATTTTCAATCTTATTTTTTAGCCAAAGTGTTATTTGGTAGTCTCCTCTAATCCATCTATAGAGTCTTTGTTTAAAGCTCATATATGTTGTAGGATATCCGTCCATAAGCATAATGTCTGATGCTAGTCCACATCTTAAGTAACTTCCTTCTAATAAGTCATGGCTTAAAACTGTGTTTTCCTTTATTTCATTATTTAAGATTGTAGAAAAAGCGTGCAGGTCATAAATTCCTTTTCCTGTAAATATTCCTTCATCAAAATTATCTTGATAAGTATCTGAAACCTCATTTGTGTATGAGTCTGTTCCTCCTTCTCCTGCATATATTTGTGTAAATAATGTAGTTCTACTTTCTAGCAATCCAACTCCGACTCTTGGCTGTATTAATCCATGTCCTTCTATTACTAAATCTTTATTAGGGTTTAGTTTTGGTCTATTTAAAATATGAGCCATAGCTCCAACTAATTCTAGTCCTGAATTTAATGTTAGGTCTGTATCTGCATCTAGTGTTATTATATATGTTATATTTGGAATTTTGCTTTTATCTGCATCTTGTTTGTAGTTTTCTATTGTATTTATTCTAAAAGGATTTTTTATTTTATCTAATAAATACTCATTAAATTGATTTAGTATTCCCCTTTTTCTTTCCCAGCCCATATAAGCTTCTTCTTTGTCATTCCATGTTCTTTTTCTATATATGAAATTGAATTTTGGAAATTTTGTGTCTGGATATTTTTCATTTAATTTTTTGGTTTGTTCTATACCTTCTTTTATTACTTCATCATCAAATGGTGCATTTTCTGTATTTTCTGTTGTGCAATCTCCTAAAAGTGTAAAATATAAGTTATCACTTTTATTTGCAATATAGTATACTTCTAGTTTTTCCATAAGCTTTTTTACTTTTTCTTTCCTATTTAGTATGGTGGGAATAGCCACAACAGTTGCATATTCTTCTGGTATACCATTTTGAAAATCTAGTTTTGGTATTACTTTTGGTTTTACTATTTTACTTAAAATATATTGTGTTATTTTTGTTACAATGTTTTCTATTGGAATTATTGAGATTATAAATATTACACTGGTGTAAATTGTATTTAAAATGCTATTATTAATATGTTTAGCTAATAAAAAATATTCTCCTATGCTTAATGTAAGTGCTAAAATTATTGTTATACTCCAAATGCCAAATATATAATAATTTACTTTTGTTTCGTTTGAGAGTAATCTTATGTTTTTATTAACAAGTTCTTTTGCAAGCTCATTTCTTCCTTTATCAATTAAATAATAGCCAATATGAGTTTTTCTTTCGTCATTTATATCATTTGTTTCTAATTTTTCTTTAGCCTTTTTACTTAGCTCCAAGCACTTTTTTGTAATGTATATTTCAGATATTTTCGTCTTCTTAGAAATCTCTTGAATCTTATTTCTATAATAAGTTTTAGTTTCTACATCCATTTTGTCATATTGCTGTGCAGGGTCTTGTTTTAGTATATCTTCTACTCCATTTATGCTTTCAAATATCTCTAGAAAATTAACTCTTGATATATTTTTTAAAGTAATTATTGCATTTCCAACTAAAACTTTTTTTACTGCTACATCAAAATGCTCTTTTTTTACAATCTCTGAAATGTCGTTTCCTGTTTTTTCAACCTCTTCTTCTAAAATATTTAAGTATGCAAAAGCCTTTCTTCCATATTTTTTTAATCTGTAAGACATATATTCAATAAAAGAATTTCTCATAGGTGTAAGCTTAATTGAATTTATAACTGTTGCATGTGATGGCTTAACTTTTGTATTGAAGAATTTTGACAAAATGTTTTCAACTTTCTCTTTTTGCATTTGGCATGAGTAGATATATTCGCATATTTCTCTAATATTTTCTATTAATACAATTTGTATAAATAGCCCTATGTTCCAAATTTCGTTCATGCTTAAACTTTTTTTATTTTGATAAGCCATTAACATTTGTTTTAAGTTTTCACCATTTATTTTTCCATCTGTATATGCCACCATTTCTCCAGCTAACACATAAATTCTTGCAAAACCCTCATACCTGCCATTTGCAATTCCTAAAAAATTTGTATATTTCTTTAAAGTTAAATCTTTGCAAATATTTTTTATCGCTTCTTCAATTATATAAAGATTATCTAAAATCCACTCTCCTGCAGGATGTATTGGAATTCCTATTTCTAAATGTTCGTTTAACAATTTATAAACTTCTTTTATTATTTCAAAATCTTCTTTTAATCTTGGAATTGGATATGTGCTTTTATCTGATTTTTCTTGTAATATATGATCTGATGCTATTTTCTCTAAGTAGCTATCTAATTGGTTTTTATCTAAAATAGCACCCTTAATATTTAACCTTCTTTTTTCTTTCAAAAAAATTCACTCCTTGGAATATGTTTTGCACATATTGTCTCCAAGAAGTGGAAAAGTTATGCATGCTGTTTTTGGGGA
>CALXJO010000041.1 GCA_944388645.1 uncultured Clostridia bacterium | reverse complement strand
TCTTCAAATTCATTCATTAAATTTATATATTTTAAATAAAATAAATTTTCATCTTTTGCATTTGATGTTTTTATTAATTCTTTTAATAAAACATAACATCTGTTGAATTTAGCCCTTTTTACTTCATTAAGATTATATGTGGAATTCATTAGAGTATCATACTCTGCTTCTGCCTTTGTTAAAAATGTATTTATTTCATCCCAATTGCCACTAGTTACAAGAGAATATGCAGATATTATGTTTGACTTTACATTTTCTAATGATATTGCATTTTGATCTAATGATGTCTCTGACATATATTTTGGAATTAATGAATAAAGGTTTGCAAGACATATTATGCTATTTGCTTTATCTTGATTATTAATACAAACTAATAAATTATTCAAATTATCACTAAATGCTAGAATATTTTCATTAGAAACACTTGCACTATTTAAATCAATAGTAATATTAACCCAGGAATCATACAAGTCTTCAGCTTGTGTATTTATACTTGCCCAATCAATTTGATCTTTATTTATTACCATAATTGAGTTATCTTGTATTTCATAGCTTTTACTTTCCTCAGACTCACTATTTGAACTTTGGCTTGACGTCTGTGATTCGTCTGAAGAAGAATAACTACCTCCTCCACTTTCAGAATTGCTAGATGAACTATCTACAGACATTTTCTCTACTTTCAATGAATTTACATCATTTAAATTATTTAAATCATTTATCATGTATAATGTTGTTGTATCTAAATATTCTAATTCATGTTTTATTTTTTCATTAAAGTCAGAAACTTTTGGTTTATTTGCATTTATTGTTAAAATTATGCCAATAGTTATTATCGCTATAACACCAAATGCTATAATCAAATATTTTAGCCATTTTTTATCTTTCATAGAATAAAATCCTTTCATTATTTGTTAACACTCACGGTTATTAATTTTTTAATTTATAATTTTCAAATTATAAATTTATTTTTCCAAAATACTTACATTTTATTCTAAGTATATAAAAATTCATTATTCAAATAATAATATTAAAAATAAAGTAATGATTTACAGCTTAAGTCTAAATTTATTTAAGAAAATTAATATATTTTTGGAGAATTTTTCGTCTTCGCGCAGTAATTTGGAGCGGTTACGCTCCAGCAAGAAGCGATAAAATTCGAAAAAATACATTAATTTTCTTTATCGAGATATTAATAAAAAAGCTGTAAATCATTACAATGTAATTTTAGGAGTTAATATGTATCCAACAATTAAGTTTTTTAGTAATAAAAATGGTGAAATTTCAAATTTTCTATCAAGATATTATAATAAAGAAAATGTTGATTATAATATTTTAGAATGGGAAGAAGAATATAAAAATCCTGTTGAAATGTCTACTATTCTAGGTGTTTTTGCAGATAATATAGAAGATTTTGATATGGTTATGTGGATTAGTTTAGATAAAGGTGTTTTTATAAAAATAACACCTAATAATGCAGATAGCATTATTAGGTATTTATATGAAAGATATCCTTATTAAAATTTATTCACTTTTTCTTTCTCTTGTCATTAATTGATTTACTGCGTCTTTAGGATTTAAGTTATTATATAAAACATCATATACAGCATTTACAATTGGCATTTCTATATTATATTTTTTTGAAAGTTCGTGTGCTACATCTATATTATCAATACTTTCAATTACCATTCCAATCTCTTTTTTAGCTTCTTCTACAGTACAGCCTCTTCCAATTAATCTTCCAGCTCTTCTGTTTCTACTATGTTCACTCATACAAGTAACTATTAAATCCCCAAGTCCTGATAATCCATAAAAAGTATCGTGTTTACCTCCCATTGCCTCACCAAGTCTTGTAATTTCTACTAAACCTCTTGTAATTAAAGCTGCAAAACTATTATCTCCTAAATTAATTTCTGTTGCAATACCAGCACAAAATGCAATTATATTTTTTAAAGCTCCTCCTAGCTCAACTCCAATTACATCATCAGATGCATATACCCTCATTTTTTCATTCATAAATAGGTCTTGAACCATTGTTTGAACTTCTTTATATTTAGAAGCAATTACAATTGCAGTTGGTATTCCAATAGAAACTTCTTCTGCATGACTTGGTCCTGAGAAGATTCCATATTTACAATTTGGCATTTCTTGTTCTATAATTTGACTTAAAGTGCATAAAGTTTTTTCTTCAAATCCTTTAGCACACATTATTATAGGTTGATTTGTTACATAATTTTTATATTTTTTAATTGTTTCTCTTACAAATTTTGATGGTGTTACATGTAAAATAATTTCTGAACCTTCAATTACTTTTTGTAAATCCATATAACAAGTAATTTTATCATTTATTATTGCATCAGGCAAAAACTTACATTTTCTATCTTCATTTATAGACTTAGTCTCCTCTTCTGTAAATGACCAAATCTTAATATTATTTCCTAAATTAGACAAATGGATTGCTAGTGCAACTCCCCATGTTCCACTTCCTATTATTGCTATATTTTTCATTTTTCTTTAGTCCTTTCTTATACTATTTAGTTCCTTTAAATGATAATTTATTTTCTGTTCCCGTTAATAGCCTCTTTACATTCTCTCTATGATTAAATATTACTAAAATTGCAAGAATAATTCCAAATATTATGTAATTTCCATGTACTAGATAATTATTTGTTATAAATACTGTAAGTACTGGGAAAAGAATTGCAGCTGCAACAGATCCTAGTGAAACAAATCTTGTAAGTGCCATTAAAACAAGTGCAAAAACCAAACAAATAAGACCAATTTGCCAATTTGTTAATAACAAAACGCCAAGTGAAGTTGCAACACCTTTTCCTCCCTTAAACTTAAAGAAAATAGGAAAAGTATGTCCCAAAACAACAAAAATCCCAGCAAGTTGAACTAATAAAGCTGAATCTAAATTTGTCCAGATTTTACCTGCTATAAAAGCAATTAATATTGCAATAACTCCTTTTAAACAATCACAAATTAAAGTTATAATTGCTGCTTTTTTTCCAACAGTTCTTAAAACATTTGTACTACCTGCATTTTTACTTCCTTTATCTCTTACATCAAATCCAGCCATTTTTTTGCTAATAATAATAGAAAAACTTATACTTCCTAGCAAATAAGCTATAACTGAAACAATAATATACACTGCCATAAAAATCTCTCCTTCACATTATTTAAAATTTATTTTGTGTTTTTAACCTGTCCCCAAAAACACCCAAAAGATGTTTTAGAGAAGTGTCCCCAAAATCACCCAATTTTTTCTCTTGATATTATTCTTATTGGTGTTCCAACTAATCCAAATTCTTTTCTTAATTGATTTACTAAATATCTTTCATATGAAAAATGGAATAGTTTTTTGTCATTAACAAATACAACAAATGTTGGTGGTTTTGTAGAAGCCTGTGTCATGTAATATAGTTTTAGTCTTCTTCCTTTATCTGTTGGTGGTTGAACAACTGCAATTGCTTCTGCTAAAACTTGGTTTAA
This sequence comes from uncultured Clostridia bacterium, assembly GCA_944388645.1. Lineage (GTDB taxonomy): Bacteria > Bacillota > Clostridia > TANB77 > CAG-508 > CAG-245. The sequence goes on along the minus strand of CALXJO010000041.1, from coordinate 5,005 downwards.
TACTGCTGTAGATACTCTTAAAGCGTTTTGGCTTGCAACACTATTTATTAATTCAAATAGCTTGTCTACTCTTTGCCCTGTTTTTGCAGATATAAATAATATTGGTGCATATGATAAATAAGAAAGTTTTTCATATACAGCTTTTTTATATTTTTCTAATGTGCCATTTTGCTTTTCATATTCATCCCATTTATTTACTGCAATTATAATTCCTTTTCCCGCTTCATGAGCTTCTCCTGCAATTTTTGTATCTTGCTCTGTAACACCTTGGTTTGCATCTATCATTAATATACATACATCTGCTCTTTCTATTGCAAGACTTGTTCTTATAACACTATATTTTTCTATTTTTTCATCTACTTTACTATGTCTTCTTAAACCTGCTGTATCAATAAATACATATTTACCATGTTCATTCTCAAAATTAGAATCTATAGCATCTCTTGTTGTTCCAGCCTGATTGCTTACTATTAATCTGTTTTCTCCTAATATTTTATTTATTAAAGAAGACTTTCCCACATTTGGCTTTCCTATAACTGCAACTTTTATTTCTGATGTATCATCTTCATCTTCTTGTTTTGGTGGTAGCTTATCATATATTGCATCTAATACATCACCAATTCCTATTGCATTTACAGATGATACTCTATATGGATCTCCAAGACCTAGATTATAAAATTCATATATTTCTGGAGCTTCTTTTCCGTAATTATCTGCTTTATTGCATACTAAAATAATTGGCTTGTTAGACTTTCTAAGCATTAATGCTATTTCATTATCTTGTGATGTAACTCCTTGTTTTGCATCTGTTACAAATATAATAACATCTGCCATTGAAATTGCAATATCTGCTTGCTCTTTCATTTGAACTGTTATATCATCACTTTCGTCAAATTCTATTCCACCTGTATCTATTAAAGTAAAATTTCTTCCTCTCCAATTTGCCTCACCATATACTCTATCCCTTGTAACACCTGGAGTATCTTCAACTATCGAAATTCTTTTTCCAATTATATAATTAAAAAATGTTGATTTCCCTACATTTGGTCTTCCAACTATTGCGACCATTGGTTTTGACATATTTTCACCTTCTATTCTTATTTAATTGCGTTTTTATTTTACTATAATTTGAAATAAATATCAATACTGCAAATGAAATGATTGATACTATAAATGATATAATCATTGCATTTGTTCCAGTGTATTTTACAGTAATTTTGGCGTCTTCATTAATGCTAATTTGTATAAAACCTTTATCTGACTCTGTATATGAGATTTCTTGGTCATTTACATATATTCTATAGCCTAAATAATAAATATATGGAAGTTCTATACTAGTCTCTTCTGTAACATTTTGTATTTCCATAGACATATTTGAGCCTTTTTTTTCATAGTTTTGAATTATACTTTGACTGTTTTCTTCTAAGATTATTGGCACATCTTCCCTATCTATTATATAATCTGAATTTTGGAAGGCTGTACTAGGAAGATATTCCATACTTGCCATTCCTGCATGTACACGTCCGGTACGTTCTGTAAGTGGCACAGGTTCTATTAAATCTTTTTCATTAAAGTTTACTTCATATGATATTTTGCTATTATATGGCACCAATAACAAACAAATTATTACACTTAGTAAGGCAATATCTTTAAAATTAAAATTTTTTATTATAGCACCAAAGTTCACTGCTGTTACAAATGCAAAGAAGAAGCTTGTAAATTCAAATAGTCTAAATGTAAATTGTAACATGGTTAAGAAATTAGGAAGTTTCTCAAATGGGAAAAACTTTAATGTCATAATTACTAATACTAAACCTAATACTAAAAATAATGTATTGATTCTTCTATACTCTTTTGTAATCTTTTTATATGCTAAAGGTGTTAAAATTAGTCCAATTATAGTTACAAGGCCTATATCAAATATCATTGTCTGATTACTACTTGTATAAAATAATTGCGAAATACCAACTTTTAAACTTTTCATTACATCAAATCTTTGCATCCTACCAGGTACAAAGACTTCATAAGTTGTAGCTAAGTAATGCTGCATTAGTCCAACCCAAAAGAAGCTTGTTATAACAATTACAAATAATAAATTTGTAACTAATGTAATTAACACTTTTTTGTTTTTTAATTTTTTTATGAATACTAATAAATAGATAAAACATAAAATTGCAGTATATAAAGTAATTACACTATGTGTTAAAAACAATCCTATTGCTCCCCATGCTAATGTATACGACTTTTTTTCTTCATTTAAAATTGTATATAATCCATTAAATATAATTGGTAAGAATACAAATGATGCAAGTTCAGCAAGTGCATTTCTTATATACATATCTGTTATTCTATATGGTGCTAAAATATATATTATAGATGCAAAAACTGAAATGTTTTTATTTTTTGTAACTTTAAATACAAATTTATACATTGCAATTCCAGACAGTAATGTTATTGCAAACATAAATAGTTTAATGCAATTTACAAAAGATAAATTAAATATTTTAAATATTAAAGGAACATATGCAGTAAATGGACTATAAAAAATGTTCCAAGAATAGCCAAAATTATTGCAAAAGTTAGACATAATCATTGGCAAAAACTCTGCAGTATTTAAAGACTCATATGTTCCAATAAGCCTACATACATGCTGTATTCCATCATCTCTATAAATATCTAAATTTTTAGATAATAATGGAATGCAAATTATAACACTTGCAATAAGTATAAAAATATATTGTATATGATTTTTAATTAATAATTTCATCTTTTCTTTCATTTAATTTTCTACCTTTTATAATATAAATTATAAATCCTATTAAAGCAATTAAAGAAATAACATAGGATACTTTTTCTAAAATTGTTCCTTTATATTGTACTACTATGTGTGCACTTTCTATATCTTCTGGAATTTGTATTGAAACAAACCCATTATCAGATTCAAAGCTTGATATTTTTTCATTTTCAATTGTTATATCATATCCTAAATAATATAAATAAGGTAATTCCAAAACTGTATTTGCTCTAGTATTCGATATATCAAATTCTAAATGTAATCCATCTTTTTGCTCATTTGAAATAGTAGCATCTCCGTTTAAGCACATATACTTTGTCTTCTCTATCAGCCAAATATGTACTTTGCAAATTTGATGCATTAATTGGCAAATAATCTCTATTTATTGAAAAGTGTGATAAAGTTTCCTGACTAAGCACAGATTCTTCATAATCTGCATCAGATAAAGATTTTGCATCTTCATAATGATAACTATAATCTATTTTTGCCATTGTTATAATTATTACAATAACAGAAGCAATGCATGCCACATTCTTTATATTTTCTTTGTCTTTAGATATTATTTCTATAAAAGTGTAAAGATTTAAACCTGCTAAAATTGCAAGTGCAAATTCAAAAAATGTAAGTAATCTCCATGAATATTGAAGCACTGTTAAAACACTTGGCATGTATTCCCACGGAAATAGATATGTTGTCATTATTAAAGATACTACTGCTATAAATAGGAAAGATAAATATTCCCCTTTATAATCTCTTTTCATTTTTCTATAAGTAAAAATACCAAGTAAAGATAATACTATTAAAGGAATTCCTAATTTAAAGCTTACTCCATTTTCTTCAATATCTGCAAATAATTGTATAAATCTAATAGTTCCTGCTTGTACATCTTCTGGTGTACTTCCCATCATTTCTGAAGAAAAAATAGTATAGCCTCCTGCTAAATTATGCTCAAACATTGGCACTAAGAAAAATGCACAAATTAATAAAATGAATAATAAGTTTATTCCTATTTTCTTTATTTTCTCTTTATTAAGCACTTTACTCAAATTAAGTAATACATATATAAGAGCAAATATTGCAGAATATTCAGTGGTAATTGTATGTGATAGCATAAGTCCTATACCTGCAATTGCTATATAATAATGTTTTTTTCCATCACCATGTAGTAAATTGTATAGACCTTGAAATAATACAGGCAAAAACATATATGCTGAAAACTCACCTATTGCAAATCTATTATATATTGTTTCTAATCTATATGGAATAAATATATAAATTACAGCTACAATAATTGCAATTTGCCTTTTCTTTGTTGTTTCATAAATGAAATTATACATTGTAAAACCAGAAATAAGTATTGTAAAAAAGGCATATATTTTTAAGCAGTCATAAAAATGTGTGCAAAATATTTTAAACAATAATGGTCCATATGTAACAATTGGAGGATAAAACAAATTTATAGCATAACCAAATCCTCTACAAAAGCTACTACATATTAAAGGTGGAAAAATACCTTCTTGAAAAATTTTGTCTGTTCCAATTAAACGTAAAATATGAACATATCCATCATCAGTTCCATAAATACGAAGATTAATTAAAGGAATTGATGCAATACATGTAGCAATTATTATTAATATATAATGTATGAACTTCTCTTGGCTTAAACTTTTAATCTTTTCTTTCATTCGTACCTCATCATTTTCTATATTCTTAGGAAAGTCATCTCATGAAATGAGTGAGTTTCCTTAGAATATAGTTATGCGAGAGCTAGATTTTCTTTGTAGCTTTGCTACTTAGAAAATCTTGGTCTTGCTTTTTATAGAATAGATTATAACATTGGTCAAAAAAAATAACAATACTTGTACTAAGCATTGTTACTAAAAATTCTTATTCATTTTTATTAGTTCTCTGAATTTTCTACTGATACTACTTTTCTGCCATCATAATAACCACAGCTTGGGCAGATTCTGTGTTGCATCATTTTAGCATGGCAATGAGGACATTCAACTAAGTTTTGATTCTCTAATTTCCATGTTGATCTTTTTAATCCTGTTCTAGCTTTTGACCATCTTCTTTTTGGTTGTGCCATTTTTATTCCCTCCCTTGTAAACTTTCTTATGTAAATATATTTATTATATTTCTACTTATTCCAGTACTTTAAAATTATACTAGTATTTTTCACATTTGTCAATAGGTGTTTTGGCGTATTTT
>CALXJO010000040.1 GCA_944388645.1 uncultured Clostridia bacterium | reverse complement strand
TTTTAATTTCAATACTTTCTGGGATTATAGGTGATTTATTTTTACCGTTCTGGAATGTTACTTCGGTGTGTACTGTAGATTTAGAAATTCCATATTTCTTGGCAGCGCCTCTTACCGTATCTTTTGAATCTATAATATAATGAGCCAAAATAACAGCCCTTTCTTCAATTGAAATACCAATCATTTGCATACCCCCATAAGAATACTTTTGCTTAATTGTATTCAAGAGAGCCTAATAATAGAACATTATATTTAAACAATAACATTCTACAAAATGCGACATATAATGTATTAGGTGAAAAAATATGAGACTGAAAAAAGGAGATATTGTATCTAGGTTATCTTATGACCAAGATATAGCATTTTTTATAAGTGATATAATTAAAATAGATAATGAACTAATCGCAATTTTAAAAGGGCTTACAATAAGAATAGAAGCAGATGCACCATTATATGACTTAAGATTGCTAGAAGAGGATAGAGTATACAAATTATTAAACGAATTTGATAGTAATTTAGAAAATGTTAAGAAAAACATTTTAATAAATAAAAAAGTTCCAAACAAAAGAAGTAGAGTGGATTATGGAAGAATACTTCATTTAGATGGAGATAAAAAATATAGTGAGAAATCACAACGATTTTATAAAAATTTAGGCTTAGATGTTACTGTAAAAAACATAGCTGAAAGTAGACAACCACAGCTAATAGAATACTTACTTAGCAAATACACTCCAGATATATTAGTTATAACACGGACATGATGGTATGATAAAAAAAGGACATAATTTTAATGATATATACAATTATAGAAATTCAAAATATTTTGTAGAAACAGTAATAAGGGCAAGAATGTGGGAACAAGGAGCAAATAAACTTGCAATTTTTGCACGGGGCATGCCAAAGTTATTATGAAGCAATAATTGAAGCGGGAGCAAATTTTGCTTCTTCTCCTGCGAGAATATTAATAGATTTTAAAGACCCACTAATAGTTGCAGAGCAGATTGCAAAAACAGATGTAGATAAATATGTATCAATAGATAAAATACGTAATTTATTAAGAGATGGTGAAAGAGGAGTAAGTGGAATAGGAACACTAGGGAAGAAAATAAATAGATAATATTGAAAAATAAGTAAATAAATGATAATATTAAATTATAACATATAAGGAGAGTAAATATGAAGTTTTATAATACTTTAAAAGAAATATGTAACCAATATAAAAAAGTTGCCCTATTTGTTGATATGGATGGAACAATTGTAGAATATAATGTATATCCAGATGGCTATATAACCAATCAATCAAAAGGTTTATTTTTAAACCAAAGTCCACTAGATGTTGTTATAGAGAATTTAAAGAGAGTAAGCACAATAGAAAATTTAGAAATATATATATTATCATTATCTAAAAGTAATATAATTATTGAAGAAAAAAAGCAATGGCTAAAAAAGTATGTGCCATTTATTAAAGAATCAAATTACATTATTTTATGCAGAGAAAACGGAGATTACAATTCAGAAAATAGAGAATATATAAAAAGCGAAAAAATGAAAGAAAAATTAGAGAAATATGATTATGTTATATTATTAGATGATGAACAAAAAATTTTAAGGAGAACTCAAAAAGAGTTAGCAGATAAAGGAAGGGTATTTCATGTATCATCTGCTATAATTTAAATAAAGGAAGTAAAAATATGGAATTTAATGAAGAAGAAGAAAGAAAAAAATGGCAACTGACAGACGAAGAGTTTGAGGCTAATGCAAATGAAATTTTTAGTCAGCTTGCTTTATGTGCAAAAGAATCTCCATCTCCAACATTTATAATGGTAGGAGGACAAGCAGGTTCAGGAAAAAGTGCATTAGTAGCACGAGAATATGAAAACATAGAAGGAAATGCAATCATAATAGATCAGGATGAACTAAGAACCAAATTTCCACAAGAAAAATATAGACAAATTCATGATACTTATACAGAAAGAGAAGAATTTCTAATACTCAAACCATATATTTCAAAATTAATAATAGCGCTTAAAGATAGAGCAAAAGAAGGTGGCTATAATATTATTCTAGAATCTGCATTAAGAAGTGTTAATTCTTTTATAGATATGTGTAAAGAGTTAAAACAAAGTGGATATCACACTAAATTATCTATATTAGCAGTTCCAGAAGTAGAAGCAAATTTATCATTATTAACACGTTATTGTTATTATTTAGAAAGAGACGGGGAATGTAGAAGAAATGCAAGAGTAGATTCAACATCTGTACAAAAAATGAGAAGCAATATAGAAAAACTAGATGAATTAGGAATATTTGACGATATTGTTGTATCTATAAGAGGAAAGAATATAGACACTTTACCAGAACAAATTTATTCAAAAAGTGAAAATTCACAAATAAAACCACTGCAAGCTTATGATGAAGGAAGAAAAAAATCATTTCAGTATACTAAAAGAAATTTTTATGTAAGATATGCTAAAATAAAAGATACTTTAGCAAAATATAATGAAACAGATAAACTTGCAAGCTTAGAAAAAATTGCCGAATCGTTTGAAGAATTAGTTAAGTAAAGATAAGGATGAAAAATAATTTTAAAGTTTACAAGTATTTAGAAAAGGAGAAATGATGTAAGTCTTTAATCTTACATCCACTAAGAAAAATGGAAGAAAAAATAGATTATATAAATTTAATAGATGTGTCTAAAATGAATTTAAATAATTATATAAATATTGCAATGCAAAACTATAAAGAAAATAGAAGGAAAGAAGATAAAGATAGATTAATTGAGCTAATTAACGATAGAAAAAAATTATTTCTTTTTGACAAAGAAATAATAAAAAAATATTTATAAGGAGAGAAATTTATGGGAGAAAAGAGAAAACTTAATTTTTCAATAGGAATATTTGATGATATATCAGATTCAATTATTGAAAAAATAAAAAACGAATCAAAAAATTGTGAAATTTATGGAGTAGGAGTATACTCAGATAAAATTGTTATAGAAGAGTATTTTACTTATCCTATGAAAAATCTAGAAGAGAGAATGGACAATGTAAAACAAATTGAGGGTGTTGACTTCGTATTCCCAGTTGATACAATAGATATAGAAGAAATGAAAAAAATAGTACAACAAGAATGTGTAAAATTTCTTGAAAATAAAATGTAAAAGGAGTAAAAATTATGAATGATGAATCAAAAGACTTTAACTATACAGTAGGAATATTTGATGTAATTTGTAGAGCTATTAGAAAAAGAGTAGAAGAGGGAGCAAAAGATGGTAAAACATATGGAATAGGAGTTTATACAGATGAATATTGCAAACAGGAATTAATGACAAATGTAATGAAATCAACAGAAGAAAGAATGCAAATAGCTAAAAGTTTTGAAGGAGTTGATTTTGTGTTCTCAGTTGATACAAAAGACCATGACAAGATTGATGCGTTAGCCCAACAAGCATATGAGGATTACTTAGCTGATAAGAAAAAAGAAGAACAGCCAAAAAGATTCAAATTAGGGTTTGTTATTGGCAGTTTTGATATGTTACATTTGGGACACTTAGAGCATATAGACATGACAAAACAATTGTGTGAAAAAGTTGTTGCTGTTTTAAAAACAGATGAAAGAATTCATAAAAATAAAAATAAATGGCCAAAACAATCAACAATTGAAAGAGCAGCAGTACTTCAAATGATGACACAAATACATGATATAATGTATATGGATGTTGATACAACAAGACAAGATATTGTAAACGATATACTAGAAAGGTTTCCAGATATAGATCCAAAAAATATAGTTGCTGTTTTTGGAAGTGATTTGCAAGCGAAAGAAGAACCATTTACTCATACAGATTGGGATAAAATAAATGTTGTTTTTACTCCTAGAAGTAAAGAAAAGATGAAAATAGTTTCTAGTACGCATTATGGACAGGTATGTGAGGAAAATGGAGGAATACATGCTTTAGAAGAAAGAGAAGAAGCAAATCTAGAATAAAGGAGAAAATGTATGCCAGGTTATGTAATTCATTTATCAGTAGCAAATAGGTATATAGAAAAACATCCAGAAGATATAAAAGATTATAATAAATTTATAGATGGAGTAATATATCCAGATGGAGTAAAAGATAAATCTACTACACATTATGGCCCTAAAAGTAGTAAAGTAAATTTAAAACTATTTTTAGAAAGTAATGAAATAAATGATGATTTTAATAAAGGATATTTTTTACATTTAGTTACAGATTATTTATTTTACAACAGATTTTTAGACTACTTTTCTAAAGATATCTATAATGATTATGATATTCTAAACAAGACACTGGAAGAAAAGTATAATGTGAAAATTCCAGAAGAAGTTAAAGGCAAAGTCTTTTATAAAACAGGAGAAACAAAAATTCTAAATTTAGAAAGTGTTATAGAATTTATAGAAAAGACATCAGAATATAAATTGACATATATAAGACAAAGAGTTATGGAAAATGATATAAATTGGTTACAATTGAAAGATTTACGTAAGAGTTAGATGAAATTGTAACACAAATGTAATAAAACGCCAAACCTTACTTATACAAGTGCTTTGAAAGAATTTTGCGAACTGTCGTTTTTTGACTTATTTTGATAAAAATGATATAATTAGCTCATCTTAAAGGAGTGGTGATATAGCATGATTTATCAAAATGATATTGCAAATCTAAAGACAGATATTGGACAAAAGATAGGACAAAAAATAATTGTGAAAGGATCTTTAGGAAGGAATAGACCATTTGAGAAACAAGCTACACTAGAGAAAGTATATCCAAGTATTTTTATAGTAAAATATGATGAGAACCAAAGAAATGTTACATATAGTTACACAGACATCTTAACAAGAACTGTAGAATTACAAGTATTTGATGGAGAATCTTATAGTTCAATAATACCACCTGAACCAGAAGGCAAGAAAAAAAGAAAAGAATATGATATCAGATAAGATAAAAAAGAAATCAAGAGATAAAAAATTCCTAAATTTTAGGAATTTTTTTTGTGCCTCTATAATATAAATTAAATAAAGAAAGATAGGAGGTATAAAAATGGCTATAAAATTGTCAAAAAATAATTTATGCGTAAATCAAATAGTTGGACAAAAAACAGAAAAAATAGTTGTAGAAGGAGATGAAATTGTTCCTGATATTAAACCAGACATTTTAAGTGTAGTGTCAACTAATGGCAATATATGTATATATAAAAAAGAAGTGCAGGATGGGAAAGTGAAAATAGAAGGTGGAATAAATGCATATGTTATATATATTGCAGATGATGAAAAATCAAGTATAAGAGCATTAAGTGCAAATTTAGAATTTTCTAGGACTATAGACATAAAAGAATGCAAAGAAAACATGCAATTAGAATGTAAGAGTCAATTATCTAATATGGATTGCAGAATATTAAATGGAAGAAAAATTAGCTTAAGAGCAATAATGGATATGTCTGTGGTATTATACTCAAAGGAGAATATCGAGTATATAGACAAAATAGAAGATATAAAAGATATTCAATTGTTAAATAAAAATATAACAATAAATTCATTAGTTGGAACTGGTATTACAAAAGTTTATGCCAAAGATACAATAACAATTGATAATGTAGATAATTTATCTGAAATAATGAAGGTTAATATTTCTGTAGAAAATAGAGAAAGTAAAATTAGTTATAACAAAGTGCTTGCAAAAGCAGACACAGTAATGAAAATAATGTATTTAACAGAAGATAATAGAATTAATACATCATCTACTACAATTCCAATTATGGGATTTATAGATATGCAAGATGTGTCAGAAGATGATATTTGTGATTTAAATTATGAGATTAAAAATATTTTAGTAAAACCAAATAATGTAGAAGAACATTCTGTTTATGTAGAGGCAGAAATAGAAATTCTTGGATTTGTATATAAAAGACAAACAATAGATATGATAGAAGACTTATACAGCAAAACAATAGAATTAACATATAGCCAAAAAAGTGTAAAATTAATGTCAGAAAGAACTAGTACAAATGAAACTTATAGTATGAGAAAACAAGAGAGAATTGAAGAAATGGCTCAAAGCAAAATATTTGATGTAGAAGTAAAACCTGTAATTGTGTCGAGCAGAGTAGAAGAAGGAAAGATAACATATAAAGGAGATGTTAATCTTACATTTATATTTGCTAGAGCAGATTCTTCTAGTATTGGAGTAAAAAATGTTATAGAACCATTTGAATTTGAAGTCTCAGCATCACAAGTTTCTTCAAGGGATAAAATAGACACAAATATAGAGATAAGTAAAAAAGATTTTGTCGTAATGCCAGATTCTTCAATAGATATAAAAATAGATTTTAATTTTAGTATTAATATAGTTAAAGAAAGCAATATTAATATAATAGAGAACATAAAAGAAGAAGAGGGAGTAAGTAAAGAAGCATTTAGTATAATAATTTATTATGCAAAATTAGGTGACACATTATGGAATATAGCAAAACGTTTTGGAAGTACAGTTGAAGAAATAGCATCTATAAATAATATTGAAGATGCGGACAGAATAATGCAAGGGCAACAATTATTTATTCCAAGATAAATAAGCTAAAAAAGTGCCTAGAATGTTAGGTGGCAATAAGATAATGGAAGGCTTATATGAAAATTGAAAAAATATATTCAAGAAATAGAATAAAATTCCACAGTTTTTTGAATAACAAAAACGATAAAAAAATAGATAAAAAATATAGTTTTCTATTTAATGTTGTAATTATTATACTAACTGCAACAATAACTTTTAGAGCTTTGCTAGGAGCAATAAATCCAATACTAAATAGGTTATGTATGGATGAGGCAAAAAATATAGCAACTAAAATATCAAATGAACAAGCATCATTAATAATGAATAAATATAAATATGAAGATATAATAACAATATTACGAGATGATAATGGAAATATAAAAATGCTCCAAACAAATATAAAAAGTGTAAATGAACTTACATCTGATATTCCTAATAATATAGTATCAGCATTAAAAAGTGAAGAAAATAGTAATATTTCTATATATTTAGGAAGTATATTAGGATTAAAAATACTTTCTGCCCAAGGGCCAAAAATAAATGTAAGAATTGCAAATGTAGGAAATGTAGAAACTAGCTTAGAATCTCAATTCGTAGAACAAGGAATAAATCAGACTCTACATAGAATATACTTAGAAATTGTCTGTGAAGTGAGTATTTTAACTCCCTATGATACTATATCTGAAAAAATAACTAACCAAGTCTTAATAGCAGAATCTGTGATAGTTGGAAATGTTCCAGATGCTTATTATAATATTCAAACAAATGATTCTGTAGGAGACAGTCTAACTTTAGTAGACTAAAATTAGTTTAAACATATACTAGTAAAAATTAAAAGTACAAAAAATACTCGGAAATAAACGTTTCCGAGTATTGGTATTTGTAATTATCTCTTGCTAAATTGTGGTGCTTTTCTAGCTTTCTTAAGACCATATTTCTTTCTTTCCTTTTTACGAGGATCTCTTGTTAAGAATCCACATGCTTTTAATATTGGTCTATATTCTAGGTTAGCTGCATTTAATGCTCTTGCGATACCATGGCGAACAGCTCCAGCTTGACCTGAGAAACCGCCACCTTTTACTGTACAAACAACATCAAATTTATCTAAAGTATTTGTAACTGTTAGAGGTTGTTTTACTATAACCTTTAAAGTTTCTTCACCAAAATATTCATCTAAAGGCATACCATTAACAGTAATATTTCCTTTTCCATTCATTATTCTAACTCTAGCAATTGAACTTTTTCTTCTTCCTGTACCATTAAAAACTACTTGTTCTTTTTTTGTTCTAGGCATTTTTATCTTTCCCTCCTACTAAAAATTCCATACTTCTGGTTTTTGAGCTATATTCTCATGTTCGCTACCTGCATAAACTCTTAATTTTTTAGCCATTTGTCTTCCTAAACTATTATGTGGAAGCATTCCTGTAACAGCTAAGCTCATCATTTTTTCTGGTTTATGTTCTAACATGTCTTTTGCTTGAACTTCTTTCATTCCACCAATGTAAGAAGAATGATGTCTATATGTTTTTTGTGTTAATTTGTGTCCTGTTAAAACTACTTTACTACAATTAATGATTATAACATGATCTCCATTATCCATATTAGGAGTATAAGTAGGTTTGTGTTTTCCTCTTAATAATTTTGCAGCTTCTGCAGCAACTCTTCCTAAAGGCTTTCCTGCAGCATCAATTATATACCATTTTCTATTTATTTCGCTTTTTTTAATACTATATGTTGTATTATTTTCCATGGTAAAAAATACCCTCCATTTCAAATTATAAATTATATATGAAATCATATTATCAAAGCTACCGGGGAGAAGCTTTAAAAATATGTCATACCCAATTACGCTTTAATATTCTATTACAAATTTGTCTAAAAGTCAAGTAAAACAATAAAAAAGATTAAATAAATATGAAAGAAATGTGATAATGTCTTAAGTAAAGAAATGAGAAAATGTCCCAACTAAAAAATACTTGTTCTCTTAAA
>CALXJO010000039.1 GCA_944388645.1 uncultured Clostridia bacterium | reverse complement strand
TGGTGATAAAGGACAGGAACCTAAAAAGAGCTTAGGACAACAACTTCATGAACAATTCCAGGCCTTTAGAAAAGAACAAGCAGGAAAAGTAGTAACAGCAGAATTTAAAGATGTAACTCATGAACAAGGACAACCTAAACCACAAAAAGATGATCATGATGATATGGAACAATAATTAATAAAAATCGGTCTAATTGTAAATCAAATTTACATTAGACCGTATTATTATACAGAAAGGAAAATTTATGAAAAAAGTATTATTTGTAATTGCAATGGAAAAAGAAGCAAAAGACATTGCAAAAAAATTAGAATTAAATGAAATAAAAAATGACAAACACAATAATTATAATTCAAAAATATATAGAAAAGATAATATCAGCTTATTAATTACAGGAATAGGAAAACAACAAACAGCAATAAATTTAACACAATATCTAGAAAATAATAAAGAGAATATTCCAGACACAATAATAAATATAGGATATGTAGGTTCGACAAATACTAAAATAGGAGCTTGGGTAAGTGTAGATAAAATATATAACTATGAGTGGAATATACCAGGAGAACAAAGATATAGTATAGACGGATTCAAAGATAATAATGGTATAATTAAGGTAATAAAAAATAAGCAAGTAAAAGTATTACCATGTTATAGTGCGGAAAGTTTTGTAACAAGCACAGACATAAAAGACGATGTAATCTTTGACATGGAGTTACATTCAATATATTTAGTATGTCAAATGTATAATATAAAAGAATTAATCTCATTAAAAAAAGTAAGTGATAACTTAAGTTTAGAAGATTATTATAATAATATTGACATGAAAAAAGTAATGGAACTCGAAAGCTGCTTAGAATTATTAGACAACTTCGTCAAATAGGGAAGCCTCTTTTTGAGCGAAAAAAATAATAAAAAAATTAAATTAACTATATTCAAAAAGCTACATTTGTGATAAAATCACAGTGTAGCTTTATTTTTAGATTAAAGACAATAAAATCGCCCAAAAAGGACCGTCCCTAATGGGCGAAAAGGAGCAAGAAATGTATTTAAAAAGATTGGAAATGCAAGGATTTAAGTCTTTTGCAGATAAAACAGTATTAGAATTTAGACCAGGAATTACAGCAGTAATTGGACCAAATGGTTCTGGTAAAAGCAATATATCTGATAGCATTAGATGGGTTCTAGGAGAGCAGAGTATGAAGTCTCTTAGAGGGGCAAAAGCTGAAGATGTTATTTTTGCTGGTACTCAAAATAGAAAATCATTAGGATTTGCTGAAGCTTCTATAGTAATAGATAATTCTGATGGGAAACTACCAATTGAATATAATGAAGTAACAGTTACAAGAAAGCTATATAGAAGTGGTGAAACTGGTTATTTTATTAATAAAGTTCCTTGTAGGTTAAAAGATATCTTAGAGCTTTTTATGGACACTGGAATTGGAAAAGATGGATATTCTATAATTGGACAAGGTAAAATTGATGAGATTTTAAGCAATAAATCAGAAGATAGAAGACATATTTTTGAAGAAGCAGCAGGAATTGTTAAATATAGAGTAAGAAAAGTAGAGTCTGAGAAAAAATTAGAGCAAACAAAGCTTAATTTACTAAGAATAAATGATATTCTAACTGAGATAGAAGGTCAAATCGGACCTTTAAAAATTCAAGCAGAAAAAGCAAAAAGATTTTTAAGTTTAAGAGAAGAATTAAAAAATATTGAAATAGGATTATTTGTTTATAATATTAACACATATAAAGAGAGACTAGAGCAAATTGTTGCAGACTTAAAAGTTATAGAAGAGCAAGAAATAGCAGAAAATAAAAAGCTAGAAACAAGTCAAAATACCAAAGAAAATTTGAAAAATAGAATTGATGAGCTAGCTATAGAAATAGAAAACATGCAAAATCTTGGATTTGAAAGTAAAACTAAGATTGAACAAATAAATTCTCAAATAAGTGTTTCTAATGAGAGAATAGTAAATAACAATAATAATATAGAAAGATTAACAAATGAAATAGAAGAACAAAAACAAAGAATTAAAGATTTTAATGAAGAAAAAGAAACAAAATTATCTAAGAAGGAAAATCTTTCTAAAAATAAAGAAAAATTTGAAGCACAGTTAAAAGAAAAAGAAGAAGAATTAGCTCAGCTTTCAAAAAAACTATCAGCTAAAGAATTAGAAATAGAAGATAAGAAAAAGAAAGTTGAAAGTAATACAGATGTAAGATTCGAAAGACTTTCAGAAATAAATACATATGAGGCAAATTATCAAAACTTAGAGAAAACAAAGAAAAGTACAAATGAGGAATTAGAAAATTCAATTTCTGAGTTAGATTCAAATAGACTAAAAAAGCAAGAGGCTACAAAAGAATTTCTAGACATTGATAATAAGAGAAACAAAATAATAAAACAAATTAATGAAATAAAATCTAAAAAAGAGGAATCTATTGCAGTAATTAAGCAATATGATGACAAAATAAATAACTTAACTTCCGAATACAGAATGAAAGAATCTAGATACAAATTCTTAATAGAAACAGAAAAAGAGAAAGATGGTTATATAAAAAGTGTCAAATCTTTACTGTTAGCTATAGATAAGGATGCAAATTTAAGAACAGGCGTGGAAGGAGTTTTAGCAAATTTAATTTCTGTAGATAAAAAATATGAAGTAGCAATACAAATGTGTTTAGGTCAATCTATGCAAAACATAGTAACTGCTACAGAAAATGATGCTAAAAAGCTTATTGAATATTTAAGAGAAAACAATTTAGGAAGAGCAAGCTTTTTACCAATTTCATCTGTACATGGTAAAAAATTAGAAAAAATCACAAACAAAAATTTAAATGGTGTAATAGGAATTGCATCAGACTTAATAAAATATGATAAAAAATATCAAGATATAATATTTAACTTACTAGGAAGAACTGTAATAGTAGAAAACATGGATACAGCTATTAATCTTGCTAAGCAGAATAATTATTCTTTTAGAATAGTTACTTTAGAAGGTGATGTAATAAACCCATCTGGGGCAATTAGTGGTGGTTCTGTTGAGAAAAAGACAGTAAATATATTAGGTAGAAGTAGAGAAATAGAAGAATTAAAAGTAACTTTAAATAAAATAGATACAGAAATAAAAAACATAACAAAAGAAAAAGAAGAATACTCAGACGAAACAGCAGATATTATTGAGCAATCTGCAAGAGTAGAAAAAGAATTACAAGACATAGAAATATCATATGCAACAAAAAAACAAGCAGTAGAAATTTTAGATGAGCAAATTGTAAAATTAGAAGATAAAAAGGAAAAATTAAAGAAACGTTTAGAAGAAATAGACCAAGAGCAGAAAAATATAGAAGTTTCTAAAGAAGGAACAAAACAAGTAATTGAAAATCTAGAAAAAGAAATAGCACAGTTAAATGAAGAAATTACAAAATTTGCAGAATTAAATAAAGATGATCAACAATATATTGATGACTTAAATACAGACATAACAGACCTAAAAATCTCAGTTTCTTCATTTGATGAAAGTGGAATATCTTTAGACGAAATGATTACAAGAATAGAACAAGATATAAAAAATGCTAATCAAAGTATTGAAGATAAACAAAAAGAAATAGAAAATATTAAAGAAGAAACAGCAAAAACAGAAGAAGCAATAATAGATTTAGGAAAAGAAATAGACAAGATAAAAGCTGAAGTTTCTAATAGTTCTAATAAAATAGAAGAATTAAGAAAAGAAAAAACAGATAAAAATGAAGAACTAGAAGCAATAGAAAAAACAATAGAGGAACAATTTAATTTATTAAAAGATATAAGAGCACAAATTGTAAAAATTGAGAGTAGAAAAACGAAACAAGAACAAGATATAGACGATTTAATAAATAAATTATGGGAAGAATATGAAATTACTCCTAATAATGCAGAAGAATATAAAAAGCCAGATAATGTAAATTTGGCTCAAAAAAGAACAACTGAACTTAGAAAAGAAATTGCAGATTTAGGAAGTATTAATATTGATGCAATTGAAGATTACAAAAAAATGCAAGAAAGATATGACTTTATGAACAGTCAAAGATATGATTTAGAAGAAGCAATTGCAAAATTAAGAAATGTAATTGCAGAAATGACAACTACAATGCAAAAGCAATTTGCTGAAAAATTCAAACAAATTAACAAAAACTTTAATGAGGTATTTGTAGAATTGTTTGGAGGAGGAAAAGCAGAATTAATATTAGAAGATGAATCAAATTTACTAGAATGTGGAATAGACATTAGAGTACAACCACCAGGAAAAAAATTACAAAACATGATGCTTCTTTCAGGAGGAGAAAAAGCCTTAACTGCAATTGCAATACTATTTGCAATATTAAAAATAAACCCAGCCCCATTCTGTGTACTAGATGAGATAGAAGCAGCTCTAGACGATGTTAATGTAAATAGATATGCATTATATTTAAAGAAATTTAGTAAAGACACAGAATTCCTAGTTATAACACATAGAAAAGGTACAATGGAAATTGCAGACACAGTTTATGGAATAACAATGGAAGAAAAGGGAATAAGCAAACTTTTATCTATGAAGTTAAAATAACCTTCAACTTTGTTCTGATTTGTATTTAGAAAGTTTGTATATTTATTCAAATTTTCTTGTGGCTTGTTGTCGCTACGCTTCAAACTACGCGCCACTGCGAAAATTATTCTAAATATACAAACTTTCTAATATATAATTATGAATAAATTAGTTAAAAAATATATAAATTTTCTTAATTAAATATGAAAACGAATTGTAACAAATTTTGCATAAATTGAGGACAAGTAGAATACTATGTATAAAACATAGTATTTTTTTTACTTTTAAAATCGCCCAAAAAAGGGCGTCCCTATTGGGCGATTTTAATATTAAATTATGCAAAGGAGGAAAGTAGAATGTGGCATACAAAAGCTATAAACCAAGTTTTATTTGAACTTGGAACAAATGTAAAGACTGGACTTACAAAAGAAGAAGCAGAAAAAAGGTTAAAAGAGTATGGACCTAATAATCTTAAGGAAAAGAAGAAGGAGAGCTTGTTTATAAAGTTTATAAAAGAATTTAATGACTTTATGATAATAACTCTAATTATTGCAGCAATTATTTCGGCTATAGTTTCAAAAATTAATGGAGAAGGAGATTACATAGATTCAATAATTATTATAGTAATAGTAATTTTTAATGCTATTATGGGACTAATACAGGAAGAAAAGGCAGAGAAGTCATTAGAAGCACTTAAGAAAATGTCTGCTCCAAATGCTAAAGTTATAAGAGATGGAAAAATAGAAGAAATAGAATCTTCTAAAGTGGTTCCAGGAGACATTATTATTTTAGAAACTGGAAACTATGTACCAGCTGATTGTAGACTTATTAATTCATTTAATTTAAAAGTAGAAGAATCTGCATTAACAGGAGAAACAGTGCCTTCTCAAAAGGATGCAAATATAATATTAAATCAAAATACTTTAGCAGGAGATTTAAGCAATATGGCATTTGCGACAACTGTAGTCGTAAATGGTCATGCAGAAGCTGTTGTTGTAGAAACTGGAATGAATACTAAAGTTGGAAAAATAGCTGGAATGATTATAGAAGACGAATCGCCAGAAACACCTATACAAAAGAAACTTGGCGAAGTTGGTAAAACACTTGCAATAGTATGTATTATAATATGTGTATTAATATTTATAATAGGAATATTTAAACAAATACCAATTGCAGAGATGTTTATGACATCAGTTGGATTAGCAGTTGCTGCAATTCCAGAAGGACTTCCTGCTATAGTT
This sequence comes from uncultured Clostridia bacterium, assembly GCA_944388645.1. Taxonomy (GTDB): domain Bacteria; phylum Bacillota; class Clostridia; order TANB77; family CAG-508; genus CAG-245. The sequence continues at coordinate 2,952 of CALXJO010000039.1, read as the reverse complement.
ACAATTATGCTATCTATTGGTGTAACAAGAATGGCAAAGAAAAACAGCATTATAAGAAAATTACCAGCTGTAGAAACTTTAGGTAGCAGTAGTGTAATTTGTTCTGATAAAACAGGAACATTAACGCAAAACAAAATGACAGTAACTGAAGTTAGAAACGCATCAGGCATAATGAAAGACAAAAAAGTGATTCTAGAACTTGGTACAATGTGCACTGATACTCACGAGAAAAAAGAGGAAAATATCATTAGAGCAGTTCGGAGAACCTACTGAAGTTGCAATAACAAATTCTGCTTTAGAAATGGGACTTACAAAAGATTTATTATATAAAAATATGGAAAGAATTAATGACATACCATTTGATTCTGAAAGAAAGATGATGACTACAATACATAGAATAGGGAATAAATATAGAATAATAACAAAAGGAGCACCAGATGTACTAATTAATAGGTGTACTAAATATTATGATAATGGAAATATCTCTCCTATATATAGTAAAAAAGAAGATATAAAAGAACAAAATGAAATAATGGCAGATAAAGCATTAAGAGTAATTGCAGTTGGCTATAAAGATATTGACAAATTACCAGACATTATAGATACAACAACCATAGAGAATAATCTTACATTTGTAGGTTTAATTGGAATGATAGATCCTCCAAGAGAAGGTGTAAAGGAAGCGGTTAGAACATGTAGAAGAGCTGGAATAAAAACTGTAATGATAACAGGAGACCATCTTCAAACTGCAAAAGCAATAGCAAAAGATTTAGGAATATTAAGAAGAAATGAGTTAGCAATAGATGGAAAACAATTAGAAAGCATGTCACAAGAAGAGTTAGAAAAAAATATTATGAAATATTCTGTATTTGCAAGAGTTTCACCTGAGCATAAAGTTAGAATAGTAAAAGCTTTTAGAAGCACAGGAGCTGTAGTTGCAATGACTGGAGACGGAGTAAATGATGCACCAGCTTTAAAAAATGCAGATATAGGAATTGCAATGGGAAAAGGTGGTACAGATGTTGCTAAAAATGCATCAGATATGATACTTACAGACGATAATTTTGTAACAATTGTAGAAGCTGTAAAACAAGGAAGAAACATTTTTGATAATATTAAAAAAGCAGTGCACTTCTTAATTGCAACAAATATTGGAGAGATAGTTACAATATTTGTAGGTTTATTATTAGGAATAAAATCACCTTTACTTGCAATACAATTATTATGGGTAAATTTAGTAACAGATTCTCTTCCTGCAATTGCTTTAGGTTTGGAAAAACCTGAGCAAAATATAATGTCTAGACCGCCTAGAAATCCAAAGAAAAACATATTTGCAGATGGTTTATGGGGAAAAATAATATCAGAAGGAATTATGATAGGACTACTTACATTACTTGCATTTAGCATAGGTAACAAGCTATATTCAGTAGAAGTAGGAAGAACAATGGCTTTTCTATCAATTGGAATATTAGAACTTGTACACAGCTTTAATATAAAAAGTGATGAAAGTATATTTAAGACTGGAATATTAGAAAATAAGTATTTAATAGGTGCATTTATATTAGGCGTATTATTACAAGTAATAGTTGTAGTAGTTAAACCTTTAGCAGAAATATTTAGCCTAGTAGAGCTAAATTCTACACAATGGTTATTTACATTAATAATCTCAATATCACCTTTAATATTAGTTGAACTTCAAAAAGCTGTAAATAGCTATAAATTTGGTAGAATAATTTATGCAAAAGACGAAAAAGTAAATTAATTTATATCTATTATAAGGGAAATTTATATATTTTTTCAAATTTTATCGGTTTCTTACTGTCGCTTGCGCTCCAAGACTGCGCGAAACCTCTAAATTTTCAAAATATATAAATTTCCTTAAAAAAATTGACTGTAAATTATAACGAATTTTGCCTAAAAATAGAAAAATGGAATAAAAAATTTGCATTTGGATAAAATATGTGTTATAATTAACTTTGTCGTGGGTAAAAAGGAGAGTGAAATTATTCTAAGAAATAGACTAAAATACTGCACGAAAGAACTCTTTAGATTACTAACTTTAATTTTAGTAGCCTTTTTTATAATTACTTTAATTGTATTTATAAAGTATAATCCCCTATATGAGGTTAAATTAAACGGCGAAGTAATAGGCTATGTAAAAAACAAAGAAGTAATGGAAGAGATGATAAACAGTAAAGTTCTTACATCAGATAATCCATGTGCTGTTTTTACAACATTAGATGTAGAACCAACATATGAATTAAAATTATCAAATAGAAATCAAACTGATGAAGAGGAAGTTCTAAATATTTTATCACAAAATGCAACTACGACTTATAGAGTATATGCTATAACAATAAATAATGAAACTAAAACATATGTAAATACATTAGAAGAAGCAGAGAGTATAGTAGAGGAAATGAAAAATGAATATTCAGAAGATGTTGCAACAATTGGAATATCAGAACAATATACTCAAAACTTAGAAGAAGTAGGAACAGTTGAGCTTGCAGTTGCTAGAGCAAGTGTTAATACAGATTTAGAAGAAATACAAGAAGAACAAGAAAAAATAGAACAATCTACATTTCATGGTGTTTATTTCTCAGTAAGACCTATAGAGGGAAGAATAACATCAAGATATGGAGCTGTTGAAAGTATAAGAGACCATACACATGCAGGAATAGACATAGCAGCACCTCGTGGAACAGATATAAAGGCTGCAGCTGATGGAACAGTTTCTTACTCTGGCTGGATGAGTGGCTATGGATATTTAATAATAATAGACCATGCAAACGGAGTAGAGTCTTATTATGGACATTGTAGTAAATTATATGCAGATGTAGGAGATGAAGTTACAGCAGGAGATGTAATTGCAGCAGTTGGGTCAACAGGAAATTCAACAGGAAACCACTTACATTTTGAAATTAGATTAAATGGTTCTACAATAAATCC
>CALXJO010000038.1 GCA_944388645.1 uncultured Clostridia bacterium | reverse complement strand
TTCTTTTAATTTTGCTTTAATTACATCTTCTTTTCCAATAAGCCATACTTCAGCTTGTATTTGATCTATTGCTTTAATTGCACCTTTTATATTGGCATCTGGTGCATTATCTCCTCCCATTGCATCTAGTAGTATAATCATAAATTTCTCTCCCTTGTTAAAATATATTTCAATATGCTATATTTTATAACTTATATATTACAAAGTCAATAAAATTAATATCAAAAAATAATTTAAAATAATAAAAAATATTACAATTTCAGCTATTTTATATATTTAGAGAATTTATACTGACTGTAAATTATAACTAAAAAACATATAAAAAAATATATTATTTATAAAGTATTGAAATTAGTAATATTTATGCTATAATTTAATAAAAAATGGGGAGTGATAATATGGCTTTTTTAATAATTGTTGGAATAATAATATTTATAGGAATTTTTATATTTGTAAATATTAAAATAGGTGAATTGCATGGACGTGCTAGAGAACAAATTTTAAAAGGTTCTGGATTTAGTACAACTGAATTATCTGAAAAAATATATGGAGAATATGAAAAAAAACATATACAACAAATTTCAGCAGACTATCCAAATTATACTGAAGACAATTTTAAAAATATATTAAAAGAATATTCTATGCAACTAGTAAATAAAGAACAAAGAAATGAGTTTAGTCAGACTGTTAATGAAAAAATGCAAAATGATTCCAAATTAGAAAAATTAAAAGAAATGGAATTCAAAAGAATTAACATTACAAAATATAAAAATCCAGATTTCAATGCTATAGCTGTATTTTCGGATTCTAAAGATGAATATAATATGTATTTAATTGGTAAAATAGAAAATAATTATATAGCTTTAGATAATTACAGAATACAAAAAGGTCAAATGGAAGGATTTTAAAAGATTATTTATAATGGAGGAAATAAAAAATGAGTGAAAAAGGAAAAGCAATATTAGCTTATATTTTTACATGGGTAGGAGGACTTATAGTATTATTTGGAATAAAAGATAATGAAAAAAATACAAAATTGCACGCAGCACAAGCAATTGTAATAGGTGTAGCTTATATGATAATTCTTATCATATATAGAATAATTCCAATATACATACCATTTTTCTCTACTATAATATATGGTTTATATATAGCATGTGTAATAATGGGAATTATAAAAGCTAATAATGAACAAAATCCAGAAATTCCTGTTATATCTAATATAGCAAAATCAATATTTGGTAAAAAAATAGAAGGATAATTATATAATAAAAAAGAAGGAATTATTAAAAATAATTCCTCTTTTTTTTGGAGGCGCTACTCAGAGTCGAACTGAGGAATAAAAGTTTTGCAGACTTCTGCCTTACCACTTGGCTATAGCGCCAAAAATAAATTCTAATTAAATATATGCAAGTAATATCTAAATATTAATAAAAATTTTACATTTTCATAAATGAAAAAATACATTAAATAGATTGCATTTATTTCAAATGATTAAACAAAAAGACTAGGATTTTGCCATCCTAGTCTTTTTACAGTATTACATTTCCACAAATAAGCTTATTATATATTAAATATTTTTTTTATGATAGTTAATTGGAGGCGCCACTCAGAATCGAACTGAGGAATAAAAGTTTTGCAGACTTCTGCCTTACCACTTGGCTATGGCGCCATGAAATATAAATAAAAAATTGTAACAAATGTTACAAAATAAAATGGAGCGGGAAGCGGGGCTCAAACCCGTGACCTCTGCCTTGGCAAGGCAGCGCTCTATCAACTGAGCTATTCCCGCATAATCTTTACGCAAGTAATATAATAACAAAATTACAAGCAAAAGTCAAGTCTAATTTGACAATTTCCATAAATTAAGGTATAATATTACCAGTTGTTACCTAAAAAGGTAAAGAAGAGATTTAATTTATATATATATTAGTATTATATGTTTGGGCGGAAAATTTTAGTATAGAAATATACATGATGTTAAAAATATATCTAGGAGATTTTAGATATATGTATTTTTGCGTATTAAAATTAAAACATATAATTAAAATGTATTTATGAGCGGATTAAATAAAAAGAGTGACAACACAAAGTAAAGATAAGAGAAAAGGAGAGAAAAAAATGACAAATGAAAATTTAAAACAAGAGACAAAAAACAGTACAAAAGATAATAGTGCTGCAAGAAACACAAAGAAAGGAGTACATCATAGAAATTATACTAAAAAACTTAATGATACAGTAAATGAAAAAAGCATAGTAAAAACAAATAAAAAGAATGAAAATTTAGTAAATGTTAAAAAAACAGAAAAAAGTTTAGTAAAACAAGAACATAGGGCTATTGCCAAAAAAGAAGAATTTAGATTTAAAAAGCCTAATATAAAAATAATTCCTTTAGGTGGACTTGAGGAAATTGGAAAAAATATCACAGTATTCGAATATGATAATGACATAATTGTAGTAGACTGTGGTTTGGAATTCCCAACAGATGATATGCTTGGAATAGATTTAGTAATTCCTGATGTAAGCTATTTAGTAAAGAACAAAGAAAAAATTAAAGGAATGGTAATAACACATGGACATGAAGACCATATAGGAGCTATACCATATGTATTACAACAAGTAAATATGCCAATATATGCAACTAAATTAACAGTTGGTTTGATAAAAGGAAAACTTGAAGAACATCATTTATTAAGAAGTACAAAATTAATAGAAGTAGAACAAGGACAAACAGTAAAACTTGGTAAATTCAGTGTTGAGTTTATTAGAAGTTGCCATAGTATTCCAGACTCAGTTATGCTTGCAATAACAACTCCTGCTGGAACAATACTTCATACAGGAGACTTTAAAATAGATTATACTCCAATAGATGGAAAACCAATGGATTTAGGTAGAATAGCAGAACTTGGAAATAAAGGAATACTAGCCCTTATGTCTGATAGTACAAATGCAGAAAGAAAAGGATTTACAATGTCAGAAAGTTCTGTAGGAGAAGTATTTGACAAGCTATTTATGAATTGTACAAAAAGAATTGTAGTTGCAACATTTGCATCAAATGTTCACAGAGTACAACAAATAGTAGATTCTGCTGTTAAATACAGAAGAAAAATAGCTGTTTGCGGAAGAAGTATGATTAATATGATAGAAACAGCTATGGAAATTGGTTATATAGATGCACCTGAAGATTTATTTATAGATATTGATTTAATAAAAAATTATAATGATGAGCAATTAGTAATAATAACAACAGGAAGCCAAGGAGAAACAATGTCAGCTTTAACAAGAATGGCTGCAGGAGAGCATAAAAAAGTAACAATTACTCCAAATGATTTAGTAATCATATCAGCAAATGCAATTCCTGGAAATGAAAAATTAGTATCAAAAGTAATAGATGATTTAATGAAAATAGGTGCAGAAGTTGTGTACAGCACTTTAGCAGATGTTCATGTATCTGGACATGCTTGCCAAGAAGAGCAGAAACTTATCATTTCACTTGCTAGACCAAAATATTTTATACCAGTACACGGTGAGTACAGACAATTAATGGCACATGCAGATACTGCTAAAAAATTAGGAATACCAGCAAAAAATATATTTATAACACATAACGGAAGAACATTAGAACTTAGTGAAAATGAAGCAAAATTTACAACATCAGTACCTTCTGGAAAAGTCTTAGTAGACGGATTAGGAGTAGGAGATGTTGGAAACATAGTTCTAAGAGATAGACAACATTTATCACAAGATGGATTAATAGTAATAGTCTTAACAATGGATTCTTCTACAGGAGAAATTGTATCAGGACCAGATGTAATATCACGTGGTTTTGTATATGTAAGAGAATCTGAAAACTTAATGGAAGAAGTAAAGAAAGTAATAAAAGATGAAGTTGCAGAATTTGAAGCAAACCATGTAACAGATTGGTCAACTATAAAATCAACATTAAAAGACAACTTAAGAGACTATATATTCCAAAAAACAAAAAGAGACCCTATGATCCTACCAATCATAATGGAAGTGTAGTAATTATAGCAGGAAAATTGCAAAATTGCTAGAAGTTACTAGATATAATGTTAGAAAAATAATAAAATAAAAATCGCCCAAAAAGGACCGTCCCCAATGGGCGAAAAGGAGAGGAAAATATGGATTATAAAGATTTAGCAGATTTAATATTCCCAGATGCAAAACCAATTGCATATTATGAGGAAAAATATCCTGAAAGAAATTTACCAGAAGGAGCTATTGTAACAAGATTTGCACCAAGTCCAACAGGATTTGTTCACATAGGTGGTTTATATCAATCTTTAATTGCAAAGACAATGGCAGAAAAAACTGGAGGTGTTTTCTTTTTAAGAGTAGAAGATACTGACCAAAAAAGAGAAGTTGAAAATGGTGTTACAGATATTGTAAATTCTCTAAAAGATTTCGATATGCCTCCTGACGAAGGAATGATATCTGATTCTGAGGAAATTGGAAATTATGGACCATATAAGCAATCTTTAAGAAAAGATATTTACCAAGCTTATGCTAAATTCCTAATTGAACAAGGAAAGGCATATCCATGCTTTTGCACTCCAGAAGAAGTTGACCATATAAGAAAGAAACAAGAATCTGCAAAAATAAGACCTGGTTATTATGGAGTATGGGCGAAATGCAGAAATTTAACTGTTGAGGAAGCCATAGAAAAAATTAAAAATGGCGAAAAGTACATAGTTAGATTTAAGTCTCCTGGCAGGGAAGATAGAAAAATAAAACATAAAGATGTAATAAAAGGTAATGTAGACTTTCCTGAAAATGACCAAGACATAGTTATAATAAAAGCTGATGGACTACCAACATATCACTTTGCTCATGCAGTAGATGACCATTTAATGAGAACAACTTTAGTAATAAGAAGTGATGAATGGCTATCATCAGTTCCACTACATTTGCAATTATTTGCTTCATTAGGATTTAGACCACCAAAATATGCACATATATCACCAATTATGAAAAATGATAATGGCAATAAACGTAAATTAAGTAAAAGAAAAGATCCAGAAGCGGCTGTTTCATACTATAGAGAGCAAGGAATTCCAGCTGATGCTGTAAAAGAGTATTTACTAAATATTGCAAATTCTAGTTTTGAAAATTGGAGAAGAGCAAATCCAGATAAAGATATTAAAGAATTTGATTTCCAAATGAATAAAATGAGTGTTAGTGGCGCTCTGTTTGATATGGTTAAACTTTTAGATATAAGCAAAAATGTTATATCTAAATATGATGCTAATAAAGTTTATACTGAAAGTTTAAAATGGGCTGAAAGCTATGACAATGAGCTAAAAGACATTTTATCTAATAAAGAGTATTCTATTAAAGTATTAAACATTGAACGCGGAAAAGCTAAACCTCGTAGAGATATATCAAAATGGTCAGATGTAAAATACTGCATAGAATATATGTATGACGATAAATTCTTTAATAATAGAGACGAATATGAATTTGATAAAATTTCTGACAAAGAAGAAATTAAGAAGATTTTAAAATTATATATTTCAAAATATTATAATGAAGCAGATGACCAGACTACATGGTTTTCTAAGATTAAAGATTTAGCAGAAGAACTTGGATATGCAAGAGAAGTTAAAGAATACAAAAAAGAACCTGAGAAATGGCCAGGACATGTGGGAGATATAAGTACAGTTATAAGAGTTGCAGTAACAAAAAGAAGAAATACTCCAGACTTATATGAAATAATGCATGTTTTAGGAAAAGATTCTGTAGAAAAGAGAATTAACCTATTAGCAGAATAATTAATTTATATTAAGGAATGATGTGATATGGAATATAATGTTGGAGATATCATAGAAACAAAAAAAGCTCATCCATGTGGAAGTAATAAATGGGAAATTGTAAGAGTTGGTGTGGATTTTAAGCTTAGATGCTTAGGATGTAACCATTTACTAATATTAGAAAGAACCAAAGCCTTAAAAATTATAAAGAAAAAGGTAGAAAAATAAGATGGAAGAAAATAAAGATAGAGTATATCTCCAAGGAGGAATATATATAAGAAAAGTACCTTTTACAAGGGCAGAATTATATTCGCATAATGGTATATATACAAAAAGCAATGGCGATGATAAAGTTTTTGCAGGTATGAATGATTTTTTCTATTTAAAAATATCAGAGCCTAAAGATGGCAAAAAAGGTATGCATATGATAGGGCAGAGAGGCTCAAATGAAATAAGAGATATATTACCAGTAACTGATAGAGATATAGAAACAAAATATCAAAGTTTAATAGATTTTTTATCAGACGAAAATTTTGTTGGAAAATTTGCAACAAGTTCTAGGAAAATCACTAGAAGATATATTTATCCTGGGAAAGAGCCTATATTAGTATTATATAAATCAAAAGAAAAAGCTTTAATATTTGATAGTTTAGGAATGAGATTGTATTCTAATGATGAATATAAATTTCTGCTTGAAGAAAAACAACATATAGAAGCGAAAAATCCGAAAGTAATATATATTACTGCAATGGAAGAAATATTAGAAAAACAATATTCCCATGATGAAATATTTAGGAACCTTCTTAAAAGGCAAATTGAAGATAGGGAAGTATAATAAGAAAATGCCCCCGATAGCAATTTTATAGTTGCTATCGGGGGTAGGCTCTTTTTAAGCCATCATACCGCCGAGACCACGAATCTTCGAGTCGACGGCCAAGTCGTAGTTCGTCGAGCCGGTCAGGTTGCAGAGCAGAGAACTGCCCAGCACTTTGTTGAAGTGCACATCGGGAAGTTCCTTGGACAAAATGTCGTAGGCGGAGTCGCGTGCGTGTTGGTCAGAGAAGAAATAGGTCTTGGTGCGCCGATTAGAAGCCTTGATGAATGACATTAAAAAGTCCCCTTTCAAAATTCCCTAGAAGGGAGTAATAGTAATATTATAACATACAAAGTAATACTTTGCAACTAATATTCGAGATATTTCGACAAATATTGCCATATATCTTCACTATATACCTTTCTTTCAGAAGAAAAAGGTAAAAATGTTAAATCTTTTAATGGATTTAAAAGATTTTGAAGTTCTTTTACTGCATCATTTACTTTTGTTATTGCAATTTTATCTGCTTTATTAGCAACAATCAAGCAAGGAGTATTTGTATTAATAATGTAATCATACATTAATTTATCATTTGCAGTTGGCGCATGTCTAATGTCAATTAAAAAAACAATTAAACTAATTTTTCCAACCTTTCCGCATTTTAGATAAATATTCTTCAATAAAATTACCAACTTTTATTTGTTCCTGCTTAGACATTTTACTATATCCATAACCTGGTAAATCAACAAAATAGAATTTATCATCTATATTATAAAAATTAATTTGTCTAGTCTTACCTGGTTCACTGCTAGTCCTAGCTAGTTTTTTTCTATTAAGCATAGTATTTATAAAACTTGATTTTCCAACATTTGATTTACCAACCAAAACAATTTGAGGCAAATCATTATTAGGATATTGAGCAGGTTTTACAGCAGAAACTTCAAGTCTTGGATTTTTAAAATTTAAAATCATTTTTTATCCTCCGAAAATCTCCCAAGAGGGACGCTCCTTTTTGGGCGAAATTTTTTTATTTTATTACTTCAAGTCCTCCCATGTATGGACGTAATACTTCTGGAACTGTTATACTTCCATCTTCATTATAATTGTTTTCTATAACAGCAATAAGTCCTCTAGGAGTTGCAACTACTGTATTGTTTAAAGTATGTGGATAATAATTTCCTTTTTCGCCTTTAACACGAATTCCTAAACGTCTTGCCTGAGCATCTCCTAATGTTGAACAACTACATACTTCAAAATATTTCTTTTGTCTTGGACTCCAAGCTTCAATATCACAAGATTTTACTTTTAAGTCTGCTAAATCACCTGAGCAACAATCTAGTTGTCTTACTGGTACATTAAAACTTCTAAACAAATCAACACTTAATTTCCACATTTTATTGTACCATTCCATAGAATCTTCTGGTTCACAAAGAACAATCATTTCTTGTTTTTCAAATTGATGTACACGGTATAACCCTCTTTCCTCTAAGCCATGAGAACCAATTTCTTTTCTAAAACATGGAGAATAAGAAGTCATTGTAATAGGAAGTTCTGATTTCTTCAATATTTGACCTTTAAACTTACCTATCATAGAGTGTTCTGATGTACCAATTAAGTATAAATCTTCTCCTTCAATTTTATACATCATTGCATCCATTTCTTCAAAACTCATAACTCCTGTAACAACATCACTACGAATCATAAAAGGTGGAATTGCATATGTGAATCCATTATTTATCATATAGTCTCTTGCATATGCAAGCATTGCTTCATGTAGTCTTGCAATATTCCCTAGTAAGTAATAAAATCCAACACCACTTGTTCTACCTGCAGATTCTTTATCCATGCCATGAAATTTCTCTATAATATCTGCATGATAAGGTATTTCGTAATCTGGAACTTTTGGTTCACCAAATCTTTGAACTTCAACATTTTCTGAGTCATCTTTTCCAATTGGAACCGATGAATCCATAATATTTGGAATTTTCATCATTCTCTCTTTAATTTCTTCTGCATATTTAGTTTCTAAGGCTTCGTTTTCAGTAAGTCTACCGTTTATTTCCTGAACTTGTGCTTTAATTTTTTCTGCTTCATCTTTTTGACCTTTTTTCATTAAAGCACCAACTTCAGAGCTTAGAGATTTTCTTTTATTTCTCATCTCATCACCTGCAAGAAGCGCTGAACGGTGTTTTTTATCTAGGTCTAAAACTTCGTCAACTAAAACTAATTTTTGATCTTGAAACTTTTTTCTAAT
>CALXJO010000037.1 GCA_944388645.1 uncultured Clostridia bacterium | reverse complement strand
TAGCCAAAAACACAATTCTTTTCCAACCGGATTTGTACCGTGGGAAAGGAATGAGAGGAAATATATGGGTGCAATAGCAAATTTATTTGGCTATTTATTAAACTTTCTTTACAATATTTTTAGCAACTACGGAATCGCAATAATAGTTTTTTCTATAATATTAAGGATTATATTATTACCAATTACAATTTCACAACAAAAAACATTAAAAAAATCTGCTAAAATGCAGGAAAAAATGAAAGAAATACAATTTAAATATAAAAATGATCCTGAAAGATTAAATAGAGAGACTATTGATTTATATAAAAGAGAGAAGATGAATCCTTTTAGTGGATGTTTAAGTTCTATTTTACAATTAATAATTATTATTTCAGTATTTTTCTTAGTAAGTAGACCTTTAACATACATGAAAAAAGTAGATTCTGCAGTAATAGATGGATACATAGAAGAAATAAAACAAGAAGATGGAAGTGTAGAAGGCTATCCAGAAATACAAGTTATTAATAGAAGAGCAAGCGTAGATGATAGAGTAAATATTAATATGGATTTCTTTGGACTTGACTTAAGCATGGTTCCACAACAAAATTTAACAGATTATAGAGTATATATAATTCCATTATTATATGTTATAACATCATTTGTATCTATTAAAATTACTAATGCAAGCCAAAATAAAACAAAGAAAAATAAAACTAAATTATTAGAAGAAAAAAATGAAACTAAGGAATTAAGCAAAGAAGAAAAAGAAAAGGATTCGCAAGAAGAAGCTATGGAATCTATGCAATCTATGAATAATGCAATGACTTATATGGTTCCAATAATGTCAATATCAATTGCATTTATAGCACCTTTGGGATTAGCTTTATATTGGTTAGTAAGCAATATTTTACTTATAATTGAGAGATTAATTATAAATAAAGTATTTAAAGAAAAAGATGACAAGGAGGAAAAAATAAATGCCTAAGTCAATTATCTCAGAAGGGAAAACTTCTACGGAAGCAATAGAAAAGGGACTTAAAGAATTAAAAGTTTCAAGAAATCAAGTTGATATAAAAATATTGGAAGAAAAGAAAAAAAGTTTTTTTAATATATTAGAACCACATGTTGTAAAAGTTGAATTAACATTAAAAGAAAAAGAAGAAAAACAGACTACGGTAAAAAAAGCAAAAACTGAGAATGTAAGTAAAGAAGATTTAGAGAAAGCTAAAAAAGAAATAAACACTTTCTTATCAGAATTCTTAAAACAGATTGCAGATACAATAACATACGAGATTTCAGAAGAAGAAAATGTTGTACACGTTCTTATAACAGGAGAAGAATCAACAAGGTTAATAGGATATAGAGGAGAATCTTTAAACTCTTTACAAACAATATTAACAACTATTGCAAATAAAGGAAGAGAGTCTAATGTTAAAGTAATATTAGATATAGGAGAGTATAAAGACGCAAGAAAGAAAACTCTTGAAGACTTAGCATCAAAAATTGAAAGAACAGTTACAAAAACAGGAAAAGCAATAACACTAGAACCAATGACAGCTTATGAAAGAAAAATTATTCATACTAAATTACAAGATAGCAAAACAGTAAAAACACATAGTATTGGAGAAAATGAAAATAGAAGAGTTGTAATTTCAAGAAAATAATTTAATAATAAATCGGAAGTCAAAGTTCGGATTTAGTATTTACTAATTCTAAACTTTGATTTATTTTTATAGTAGGAAAATTCTCCTAGTAGGAGGATTTTCTGTACTAGAGAAATATGGCGGATGCTAGAAATTCTAGCATTTTCCAATGTGTAGAATTTCTTACATCCGCCTCTTTTAAAGGAGAATGGGAATGAGTACTATAGCAGCAATATCTACTGCACCAGGAAATGCAGGGATTGGAATAATTAGATTAAGTGGAGAAAAATGTTTTGAAATATTAGATAAAATATTTGTACCAAAACATAAGGGAGAAATAAAAGGGTATACAATGAAATATGGACATATAATAAGTGCTTCTAGTAAAGAAATAATAGATGAAGTACTAGTTTCGTATTTTGTTGCCCCAAACAGCTATACAAGGGAGAATATGTGTGAGATTAATTCACATGGTGGAATGGTTGTTGAAAATAAAATATTAGAAGAATGTTTAAAAAATGGTGCAATGCTTGCAGAACCTGGAGAATTTACAAAGCGTGCATTTTTAAATGGAAGAATAGACTTATCTCAAGCAGAGGCAATTATAGATATAATTAATTCTAAAACAGAAAAAGAAATGCAAGTTGCTCAAAGACAATTAAAAGGTAGATTATCTAATAAAATCGAAGATATAAGAAAAGATATATTAAACATTATGGCAGATATAGAAGCTTCTATTGATTATCCAGAATATGATATAGAAGAAACAACAAATGAAAAAATAAAGAAATTTTTAAATGAATTAGAGGAAAAGTTAAATTCATTAGAAAAAACATTTGAAAATGGTAAAATTTTAAAAGAAGGAATTAAAACTGCCATAATCGGAAAGCCAAATGTGGGAAAATCTTCTCTTTTAAATTTAATTTTAGGTGAAGAAAGAGCAATAGTAAGTAATGTTGAAGGAACAACAAGAGATACTATAGAAGAGTATGTGAACATTAATGGTATTCCACTAAAAATAATAGACACGGCAGGAATAAGAAATACAATCGACGAGGTTGAGCAAATAGGCGTAAAAAGAAGCATGGATATATTATTTGATGCTGAGTTAATAATTGCCGTATTTGACGATTCTCGTGCGTTAGACGAAGAAGATGAAAAAATTCTGGATTTAATTAAAGAAAAAAAGGCAATTATTCTAATAAATAAAACAGATTTAAAAAAAGGTTATGTGCAAAGTGATGAAAGAATCACAAGTTTACATAAAACAACAATTCCTTTTTCAGTTCTAAAAGAAGAAGGAATAAATGAATTATATAATGCTATATTAGAATTATTTAATATGAATGACATAGACTTAGAAAATACGGATATAGTTACAAGTAGTAGACAAAAAAATTATATATTAAGAGCACATGATGCATTGAACAAAGCAAAAGAAAGTGTAGAAAACAATATGACAATAGACATAACAGCAATAGTTTTAAAAGAAATTTTAGAAGAACTATCATCTATAACAGGAGAAAATGTTTCTGAAGATATAATTAATGAAATTTTTAAAAAATTCTGTTTAGGGAAATAGGGCTAAAGTCGAATAATGTCGAATTTTCTGCAAACTTTTTTGTGAAACATTGAATTTTTGAAATCTGTAATTAACTGATATAAAACGAGTTTGCAAGTTTCGACACTTGAACAAAAGTGTTCAATGTTTCCGGTTAAACGAAATTCGGAAACCCTATTCGCTATAGCGAAAAACAAGAGAAAAAACGAGAAAAAATGAGAAAACAAAAGAAAACGAGAGAAAACGAGAGCAAATCGGGTATAATTGATTTTAATTAATAAAACGAATAATAACTACTAAAAAAGAATATGAAATAAAGGAAGGAATTAAACATGGAATATGATGCAGGAAAATATGATATAGCAGTTGTTGGTGCAGGACATGCTGGATGCGAAGCTGCACTTGCTTGTGCAAGAATGGGAATGAAAACATTATTATTTTCAATAAGTCTAGAGGCAGTTGCAAACATGCCTTGTAATCCTCATATTGGTGGAAGCTCTAAAGGACATTTAGTAAGAGAAATAGATTGCCTAGGTGGAGAGATGGGTAAAAACATAGATAAAACATATGTGCAAATGAGAATGCTTAATACATCAAAGGGACCTGCTGTTCATTCTTTAAGAGCACAAGCAGATAGAAAAAAATATCAGGTTGAAATGAAACACACACTAGAAAAACAACCTAATTTGTTTTTAAAACAAGCAGAGATTACTAATATAATAGTAGAAGATGGAAAAGTGCAAAAGGTTGTAACAAATGTAGGTGCAGTTTATACAATAAAAGAAATTATTCTTTGTACAGGAACATATTTAAGAGGAAAAATTTTTATAGGAGAAAACTCTTTTGAAGGTGGCCCAGATGGGGTATTTCCATCAAAAAAATTATCAGAAGTATTAGAAAATCTTAATATAAAATTAATAAGGTTTAAAACAGGAACTCCAGCAAGAATTAACAAAAATTCAATAGATTTTTCTAAGATGGAAATACAAGAAGGAGATAAAGAGATAGAGGCTTTTTCTTTTGATGATGAATTAGATAGCAGTAAAGAGCAATTGCCTTGTTATTTAACATATACAAACGAAAAAACACACGAAATAATAAGAAAAAATCTACATAGATCTCCATTATTTTCAGGAATGATTCATGGTACGGGACCTAGATATTGCCCTTCAATAGAGGATAAAGTTGTAAGATTTGCAGATAAAGAAAGACATCAGATTTTTATTGAACCTTTAGGAACAGATACAGATGAAATGTATGTACAAGGAATGAGTTCATCACTTCCAGAAGATGTACAAATTGCTATGTATAGAACAATTCCAGGGCTAGAACATGCGGAATTTACAAGACCTGCATATGCAATTGAATATGATTGTATAGATCCTTCAAAATTAAAACTTTCTTTGGAATATAAAGATATAGATGGATTGTTTTTTGCAGGACAAATAAACGGAACTTCTGGCTATGAAGAAGCTGCAGCACAAGGAATTATAGCAGGAATAAATGCTGCAAGAAAAATACAAGGAAAAGAACCTGTTATTTTAGATAGATCACAAGCTTATATTGGTGTTTTAATTGATGATATTGTTACAAAAGGCACAAACGAACCATATAGAATGATGACTTCTCGTGCTGAATACAGGCTTTTATTAAGACAAGATAATGCAGATTTAAGATTATTACAAATTGGCTACGAAAATGGGCTAATTTCTGAAGAAAGATATCAAAAATTTTTGAAGAAAAAAGAGAATATTTTTGCAGAAATTGAAAGATTAAAGAAAACAACAGTAAAACCAACAGAAAAAGTAAATGAAATGCTTACAAAATATAATTCTTCTAATATAAAAGCTGGTGCAAAACTTGCAGAATTACTAAAAAGAACAGAAATAAAATATGATTATCTAAAAGAAATAGATGAAAATATGCCTGAACTTACAAAACAAGAAAGAGAAGAAGTAGAAATTCAAGTAAAATATGAAGGTTATATAAAATTAGAAGAAGAACAAGTTGCTAAATTTAAGAAATTAGAGCAGAAAAAATTACCTAAAGACATAAATTATGAAGATATTAAAGGCTTAAGACTAGAAGCAAGACAAAAACTAAATAATATAAAACCAGAATCTGTAGGACAAGCTTCTAGAATATCAGGTGTTTCACCAGCAGATATATCAGTTTTATTAATTTATTTAGAACAATTAAAAAGAAAATAGTAGGAGGATTAAATGGAATATAGCGTATTTGAAAAGAAATTTATAGAAAAAGCTAAAGAATGTAATATAAATATTAATAATATAGAAAAATTTTATAAATTTATGGAATTATTAATAGAATGGAATGAAAAAATTAATTTAACAGCAATTACAAAGCCAGACGAAATTTTAGAAAAACATTTTTTAGATTCTTTAACTATACAAAATTATATTAAAGAAAATGACAAAGTAATAGATGTTGGTACTGGAGCTGGGTTTCCAGGAATACCATTGGCTATATGTAATGATTTTAATATAACATTACTAGATTCTTTAAATAAAAGGGTAAACTTTTTGAATGAAGTAAAAGAACAAATATCTTTAAAAAATGTCGAAACTATTCATGGTAGGGCAGAAGAAATAGCACAAAATCCTAAATATAGAGAAAAATATGATATTGCAACATCTAGAGCTGTGGCTCCAATGAATGTTTTATTAGAATATTTACTACCATTTGTAAAAGTTGGAGGTCTTTGTTTATGTATGAAAGGACCTAATGTAAAAGAAGAGATGGAGAATATAGAAAATGCCTTAAAAATCTTAGGTGGCAATATTCAAAAAATTGAAAATATTAAATTATTAGATGGAAAAATAGAAAGAAATATAGTAGCCATCAAAAAAGAAAAACAAACACCTAGTAAATACCCAAGAAAAGCTGGAACTCCAAGCAAGCAACCTTTAAATTAACAATTAATTATATGGAAAATTTATAAATTTTCTTGAAAATAACTTTAAAATATTATAAAAAAATAACCCCAAATTTTATTGACATATTTGTAATATTAATATATTATAAATATGTTAATTTTTTTATATAAAAAAACTTTATAGGAGGTACAAAATGGGTAAAATTATTTCAATTGCAAATCAAAAGGGAGGAGTCGGAAAGACTACAACCGCAATTAATTTGAGCACTGTACTTGCAAAAAAAGGCAAAAAAGTTTTAATGATTGATGCAGACCCACAAGGAAATGGAACAAGTGGAGTTGGAGTTGATAAAGATCAACAATTTTCTGTATATGATGTTTTAATAGAAGATATTGAGATTGAAAATACTCTTCAAAAAACGCAAGTAAGAAACTTAGACTTATGTCCTTCTAATATAAACCTAGCAGGAGCCGAAGTTCAGCTTGTATCAATGGAAAACAGGGAATATAAGCTAAAAGAAAAAGTTGATAAAATTAAAGACAAATATGATTTTATAATTATAGATTGTCCACCTTCTCTAGGACTAATTACATTAAATGCATTTACTGCATCAGATAGTGTATTAATTCCTGTACAATGTGAATACTATGCATTAGAGGGATTAGGACAACTATTAAATACCATAGAATTAGTTAAGAAACGTATGAACAAAAGTTTGCGTGTAGAAGGAGCTTTACTTACTATGTATGATGCAAGGACAAACTTATCAAACCAAGTAGTAAAAGAAGTTAAGAATTACTTTGGAGATAGGGTTTATAAAAACGTTATTCCTAGAAACGTAAAACTTAGTGAGGCACCAAGCTATGGATTACCAATAACTTTATATGATGCAAGATCTAAAGGAGCTAAAAGCTACGATAAATTTGTTAAGGAATTTTTAAAAGCAAATGAAGAAGAGCAAAAAATTGCTAGACATATGAAATAGAAGGAGGAATTTTAGATGGTTAAGAAAACAGGACTAGGTAAAGGATTAGATGCTTTATTTAGTGATTCTATTCGACAAGATAGTTTTAATAGTGTAGAAGATGGTGAAGCAGTAGAGAAAATAAAAATTACTGAAATTGAGCCAAATAGAGACCAACCAAGAAAAAAATTTGATGAAGAAAAGCTAGAAGAACTTGCAACATCAATAAAAGAATATGGAGTTATACAACCAATAATTGTTACTAAAAAAGATGACTATTACCAAATCGTGGCAGGAGAGAGAAGATGGAGAGCTGCTAAAAAAGCAGGATTGGTAGAAATGCCTTGCTTAGTAAGAACTCAATCTGAACAACAAAGCAGAGAAATAGCTTTAATAGAAAATATCCAAAGAGAAAACTTAAATCCTATTGAAAAGGCAAGAGGATTAAGAAGACTATTAGATGATTATGGTTTAACTCAACAAGAACTTGCAGACAAGCTTGGTATGAGCAGAAGTGCTCTAACTAATGATGTAAGAATATTAAATTTAGACCCAAGAGTAATAGATTTAGTTATAGAGCATAATTTTGGTGAAAGACAATGTAGACAACTTTTAAGAGAACAAGATCCAGACAAACAATATAAATTAGCTTTAGGAATTGTTAAATATGGAGATAATGATGAAGACATAGCTCGTAAAATAAATAATACTAGAAGATTATCAGAAAAAGAAATAGCTAAAGCAAAAAAATATGAAGCTATATATAAAGATATAGAAGATTCTTTTCAAGGTTTCTTCGGAACTAAAGTTAAATTAGAAGCAGGAAAAAGAAAAGGGAAGATAGTTATTGAATATCACTCAAATGATGATTTAGAGAGAATATTAAGCTTAATTAAATAGTGAAAGGAAGAAAACACTAAATGGATTTTAATTTTGAATTAAATGTTCTTGAAATAGTCATACTTATTATAAATTTAATGTTGTTAGTTTTATATGTATTAAATTGCATGAAATTACAAAAACTAAGAAAGAATTATTCAGACTTCATGACTAAACTTGGAAAAGGTGAGAACATTAACGAAATGCTTGTAAACTATCTACAAAAGGTAGATAACATAGAAAACGAAAACAAAGAGATTGAAAACTATTGCCAAAAACTTGAAAAAGAGTCTAAAGAATGTTTAAAGAAGATTGGACTAATTAGATATAATGCATATAAAGATACTGGAAGTGAACTTAGCTTTACTCTAGCAATTCTAGATGAGAGAAACTGCGGAATAGTATTAAATGGAATATATGGAAGAGATACTTCAAATATTTATGCAAAACCTATTGAGCAAGGAGAATCTAAATATGCACTTTCAAAAGAAGAACAAGAGGCATTAAAGATAGCAATCAATCAAAAATAGGCAAACAAAAAAATGAATTAATCTGTTGACAAGTTATACAATTTTGTGGTATTATATAACTTGTCACAGGTTGTGACAAATGGAGAGGTGGTCGAGTTGGTTTATGGCACCAGTCTTGAAAATTGGCGTAGGTTTGTAGCCTACCGTGGGTTCGAATCCCACCCTCTCCGCCATTTTTTTATAATAAATATATGGAGGCGTACCCAAGTGGTTGAAGGGGGCAGTTTGCTAAACTGCTAGGGTTCGTAAGGGCCGCGGAGGTTCAAATCCTCTCGCTTCCGCCAAAAGAAAGATATAAAGTTTAAATGCTTTATATCTTATTTTTGTAAAAAAACAAGGAGGATTAGTTTCCTCCTTGTTTACTTTGAATTGCCTTTTTTCTTCTAATATCATCTCCAAAAAA
>CALXJO010000036.1 GCA_944388645.1 uncultured Clostridia bacterium | reverse complement strand
AGAGTGTGCAAGAGTTGATATTGGCACATATAAAGGAAGAATTGGCTCGATGAGTTATAATATTATAGATAATCTGTCAAAAGAAGAACATGTAAATTTATTAGAAGGTGTTGTTTTTATAGAAAATCAATATCCATATTATGATAAAGATAAATTAGAAGATTTATATACGAATACTAAATATTCAGTACAAATGATAAAAAATAGTTTAAGAGGTATACTGGATATTTCTAAGTTTTATAAAGTAATAATATTTGATATTTTAATAGGAAATAGTGACAGACATCATAGTAATTGGGCAATCTTAGCAAAAGAAAAGGTATATAAAACTCCTGAAAATATGTTTGATATATTTTTTAAATATGATATATCACCTTTATATGATAATGGTTCATCATTATGTGCTTATGAGAATAATAGTGATTTAAGTATATTTTTTAAAGATAGAATGAAATTTGAAGCATTAGTAAATACAAAGTCAAAATCCGCTATTGGCTGGGAAAATGAAAGACCAATTAGGCAATTTGCCCTATTAAAGAAATTGAAAGAAAGTGATTATGGACTAACGGTGCCATATATAAACAAGATTAAAGTAGCCGTAAATGAAGAAAATATTTGTAGAATTTTAAATCAATTTGATGATACTATAATAAGTAATGATATGAAAAGATTACTAAGAATGTTTATACTAGAGCGTAGAAAGAGAATGCTTGAGATATATGAGTTGGAAGATGGGGTGTAGAGAATGGAAAAAGATTTAATTTATTTAGTTTGGAAAGATGTTGATGGAAATAAATATAAAGTTGCAGTTTTATATAAAGAAAATGGTAAATATTATTTTAAGTATATTTTAGAAAATGTAAAAGAAGCACAAAAAAGAGGTTTTAAACCATTAATTGCATTTCCACAAATTAATGCGGTATATGATAATCCAAAGCTTTTTGCAACTTTTGCAACTAGATTACCTGAACCAACAAGACCTGAAATTAAAGAAATTTTAGAAACATATGGAATGACAGAATATGATGCATTTGAATTATTAAAAAGAAGTGGTGGAAAATTGCCTACCGATAATTATGAATTTGAAAAATAAAATTTAATAAAATATAAAAAATGTTATAATATTACCAAACAAGGAGGAAAGAATATGGAAAACAAAAGACTAATAATAATCATATCTATAGCTATAATTGTTTTAGTTTTAGTAGTGACAGCTGTTGTTGTAATAGTAAGTCAGAACAATAATGAAGAAGAAGGACTCATTAATTTTGAGCAACCTACAGTAGAAGAAAATGAAATAGAAGAAAATAATAATATTGAAGAAGAAGAGGTAGTGGAAGATTTACCGGAAGTCTCTGAGAAGGGAACAATCGTAGAAGAAAGATCGCTTTACAGAGATGAAAATAATAAAGAAGCTGTAATCCCTGCTGGATTTGCTGTAGTAAAGGATTCTGGAACAATTGATGATGGACTTGTAATTTCAGATGTACTAGATGATGATATGGAAAACTCGAAACAAGGAAATCAATTTGTCTGGATACCAGTAGAAACACCAGTATTAGATGTAAGGTCATATGATAATGATACAGACATAAATAATGCTATACAAGAGAGTGTAAATAATGGTAAATACCCAATGACTATTAGAATTTCAGATGATAACTATGCAGGTGTTGTATATAATTTTCAATCAATAAGAGAAAATACAACAATTCAGGTTATACCATACACATATGGGACAGAAGCAACTCAACAGGAACCTTCAAATCTAGATACAAGTTTAGATAATTCTAATAATATTGAAAATTGGAGCAACACTACTTATCAAGAAGATTTCAATGAAATGATGAATAAAATACGTAGAGATAAAGGATTTTGGATTGCAAGATTTGAAACTAGCGTAGGACAAGATGGAATGGCACAAAGCAAAAAAATGCAAGATGTTTTAACAAATGTATCATGGTTTGAATTATATGAAACAGAAAAAACATTAAAAACACTTACAACAACCAGTCACATGGTATGGGGATGTCAGTGGGATCAAATAATGATTTGGCTAAAAGAGATGAGAAATGGGTATTCATCAGATAATGCCTTTGCAATATTAAACAGCACTGGACTTGGAAATTATGCAGATTTAGAATTAGTAGATGAAACAGGAAATGTTATAAAAGAAGAAGGAGTATCAATAAGATATAGAGCAGGAGAGGTAACAAACGCAGTAATAAAAAATATATATGATTTAGCCGGAAATGTATTTGAATGGACTATGGAATCTTATTATACTTCATTAAGAGAAGCTCGTGGAGGTTATTGTGCATATGATGGTGTAACATATCCACTTTCTTCTAGATATGCATTTAGACCAGACTACCAAGGAGAACATCTTGTAAACATAGGTTCAAGAATGACTATATATTAATTTCGCCCATTAGGGACGCCCTTTTTTGGGCGAAAATTATTTAAGAATTTTGCTAAAAGCCTTGTTTTTTAGGTAATTATATGGTAAAATATTTTTTGCAAAATACCTTATACTTGGTTTTAGGTTATTACACCACTATAACTAGGTTTAAGGCAAATAAGAATTAGGAGGTGTAAAAAATGACAAAGGAAAGAAAACAAGAAATTATTGCAACATATAGAAGAGACGAAAAAGACACTGGTTCTCCAGAAGTTCAAATAGCTCTTCTAACAGAAAGAATAAATAATTTAACAGAACATTTAAAAACACACCAAAAAGATAATCACTCTAGAAGAGGATTACTTCAAATGGTTGGTGCTAGAAGAAGTTTATTAAATTATTTACTTAAAGAAGATGTTCAAAGATATAGAGACATTGTTGAAAAATTAGGATTAAGAAAATAATTAAAACAAAAGGGCGTTTTACAAATGATAAAGCGCCCGTTTTTAAAAACAAAAATAAATAATTTTAGTTAATTTGTAGAAAAATATATTATAAGCAATACTTAAAATTAGAAGTAGCTTGTATAAAATGCTAAAAACAATAACATTTTATAGAGGTTACAATCTAATATAAGTGTTGTCTTATATAAGAAAAGGAGAAATAGGTTGAAAAATAATTACAATTTTGGCGTTGTCAAACTTCATTTAAAATTTAATCAACGTACACAAAGTACGCTTCATAAATTTTAAACTTGTTTTCCTAGCCAAAATTTAATTCTTTTCCAACCATAGTTTTAAGAAAGGAATGTGAAATATATGTATAAAAAATTTGAAACAGAATTAGCAGGAAGAAAACTTGAGGTAGAAACAGGAAAAGTTGCAGAGCTTGCAAATGGCAATGTAATAGTTCGTTATGGTGATACAGTTGTAATGGTAAATGTTACAGCTTCAAAAGAACCAAGAGAAGGAATAGACTTTTTCCCACTATCAGTAGACTATGAAGAAAAACTTTATGCTGTAGGAAAAATTCCAGGAAGCTTCCAAAAAAGAGAAGGAAAGCCAGCAGATAAAGCAATTTTAACATCTAGAGCAATAGACAGACCAATAAGACCATTATTTCCAAAGGATTTTAGAAATGATGTATGTGTTGTTGCAACAGTACTTTCTGTTGAACAAGACAATAGCCCAGAAGTATGTGCAATGATTGGAACAGCTGCCGCATTAGCAATATCAGACATTCCATTTGGAGGGCCAACAGCAGCAGTAAATGTAGGCTATGTAGATAATCAAATCGTAATAAATCCAACAGTAGAACAAAGAGAAAAGAGCAGATTAAACCTAACAGTTGCTGGAACAATGGAAAAAGTAACAATGATAGAAGCAGGAGCAGACGAAATTCCAAATGATACAATGTTAGATGCAATAAAAGCAGGACATGAAGAAATTAAAAAACTATGTACATTTATAAAACAAATACAAGACGAAGTTGGAAAACCTAAATTTGAATATACACACTTTATAACAAATCCAGAAATATATGCAGAAATTAAAGAAAATTTTAAAGATAAAGTATATCAAGATTTACAAACAACAGACAAGAACGAAAGAGGAGAAAACAGAGACGATTTCACAGAAGAAATTCAAAACTATTTTATAGAAAAATATGGAGAAGAAGAAACAGAAAAAAGAGCAGCAGATATAGTAGCTTGTATTCACGACTTACAAAAAGAATGTGTAAGAGAAATGATTTTAAAAGAGCATAAACGTCCTGATGGAAGAAAAATAGATGAAATAAGACCACTTTCATGTGAAGTAGGATTACTTCCAAGAGTACACGGTAGTGCAATATTTACAAGAGGACAAACTCAAGTATTATCAGTAGTTACATTAGGAACAAAAAGTGAAGAACAAGAATTAGATGGAATAGATGAAGAAACATCAAAAAGATATATACATCAATACAATTTCCCTTCATACAGTGTAGGAGAGGCAAGACCATCTCGTGGACCAGGAAGAAGAGAAATAGGACATGGTGCATTAGCAGAAAAAGCACTAGTACCAGTAATTCCATCAGAAGAAGAATTTCCATATACAATAAGAGTTGTATCAGAAGTATTATCTTCAAATGGTTCAACATCACAAGCAAGTATATGTGGTAGCACACTAGCATTAATGGATGCAGGTGTTCCAATTAAAAAGCCAGTAGCAGGTATTTCTACAGGTTTAGTTACATCAAAAGAAAATCCAGATGAATATATAATGCTTACAGATATACAAGGACTAGAAGACTTCTTTGGAGATATGGATTTTAAAGTTGGTGGAACAAAAGATGGTATAACAGCAATACAAGTTGACATTAAAAACGATGGACTAACATATGATATAATTAAAGAAGCTTTTGAAAGAACAAAAAAAGCAAGAGATTATATATTAGATGAAATAATGTTAAAACAAATTGCAGAACCAAGAAAAGAATTATCTAAATATGCACCAAGAATAATAACAACAACAATAGATGTAGACAAAATAAAAGATGTAATAGGACCTGGCGGAAAGATGATAAACAAAATTATTGATGCAACAGGTGTTAAGATAGACATAGAAGATGATGGAAGAGTTTGCATATATTCAGATGATGCAGAAAAAGGAAAAATAGCTTTAAAAATGATAGAAGATATTGCAAAAGATATTGAAGTTGGAGAAATTTACGAAGGAAAAGTAGTTAGAATAATGCCTTTTGGAGCTTTTGTAGATATAGGTGGAGGAAGAGAAGGATTACTTCATATTTCTAAAATATCTAATAAAAGAGTAGAAAAAGTCGAAGATGTTCTAGCTGTTGGAGATGAAATAAAAGTTAAAGTTTATGAAATAGATAATCAAGATAGAATAAATTTAACTATGAAAGATTTAGAGAAAAGCAATGAACATAAAGAAGAAAACAAAGACTAACATATAATTAAATTAAGATATAGTAGACAAATTTAGACAAAATATTATAAAATTTGCAATATATAATATATAGTAGTATAATATAAATGTAATTTATTATAGATTATCTAAAGGAAGGAAAATATGAAATATTTATATCTAATACAACAAGCTATGGTTTGGATTTTAACCATATATTGGCTTTATCAATTAATTGTAAGCCTATGTTCATTAGTCAAACTTAAAGATAAGCCATTAATTGAAGAAAAAAATCATAAATTTATGGCAATATTACCAGCTCATAATGAGGAAAATGTTATAGTTAACTTAATAGATAGTTTAAATAAGCAAGATTATCCTAAGGAATTACTAGATATTTATGTTATTGCAGATAACTGTACAGATAATACTGCAAAACTTGCAAGAGAAGCAGGTGCAATTGTTGTTGAAAGACATGAAGATGATCCTGCAAAGAAAACAAAAGGTGCAGCATTACAATGGTTTTTAAAGCAAAAAATAGAAGAAGATGCAGATTATGATGCATTCTGTGTATTTGATGCAGATAATATAGTAGACAAAAACTTCTTTAAAGCAATGAATAAAAAATTATGTCAGGGAGAAGAAGTAGTTCAAGGTTACAGAGATATAAAAAATCCATCTGATAGTTGGGTATCAGCAGGTTATGCAATATTCTATTGGACAATGAATAGATTTTACCATTTAGCAAGATATAATTTAGGACTATCACCATTAATAAATGGAACAGGATTTATGGTAAAATTTGATGTAATAAAACCAACAGGTTGGAATACAAAAACACTTACAGAAGATATTGAATTTTCTTTAAAAAGAATAATACAAGGAAAAAAGTTAGGTTGGGCAACAGATGCAATAGTATATGATGAACAACCAGTAGGATTTAAACAATCATGGTCACAAAGATCAAGATGGACAATAGGCCATATACAATGTTTACATGAATACACAAAGCCACTTGCTGGAGCTGTAAGAAAAAATAAAACAATGATGAATTTTGATGGCTTACTATATATGTTAGGAAGTATACCAATGTTTGTAATGACTATTGTACTAGTAGTTTTAAACTTTGTAATGTATATTCTTGGAGGAATGAATGTAACTGATTTATTAATTAATTGTTTAAGATATATATTACCAACATTTTTCTTACCAATATTTGTTGGAATAGTTATAATGTTAATAGACAAAAAGCCAATAAGACCTATGATTAAAGGATTAATATTATATCCATTATTCTTAGGTTCATGGTTACTAATAAACTTCAAATGTCTATTTGTAAGAAACACAAAATGGGAAAAAATAGAACACGTAAGAGATATAAAAATAAAAGATGTAGCATAAAATTTCGCCCAAGAGGGACGCCCCTTTTTGGGCGAGTTTTTTGTTTTAGGGCACACCTTCCCAAAATATTTAATGTGAATTATTTGTGAAAGTTAGCACTCTCTACTTGACTTTGCTAAAATGTAGAACTATAATACATTTTAGCAAAGAAGAAAGGAAGGATTGTAAATGGAAAGCAAGCAGTTTAAAGCTGAATCTAAAAGATTATTAGATTTAATGATTAATTCAATTTACACAAATAAAGAAATATTTTTAAGGGAGCTTATTTCAAATGCAAGTGATGCAATAGACAAATTATATTATCGCTCACTTACAGAGAAAAACGTAAAGGTAAATAAAGAGGATTTAGAGATTAGAATAACACCAGATAAAGAAAATAGAACACTTACCATAGAAGATAATGGTTGTGGAATGAATAAAAAGGAACTAGAAGACAATTTAGGAACAATTGCTAAAAGTGGTTCTTTAGCTTTTAAAGAAAAGGAAGACAAACCTCAAGATGATATAAATATAATAGGACAATTTGGTGTTGGATTTTATTCAGCATTTATGGTTGCTTCTAAAGTTAGAGTTGAAAGTAAAGCCTATGGAGCAGAAAAAGCATATGCTTGGGAATCTTCTGGAGCAGATGGCTATACAATAGACGAAATAGAAAAAGAAAAATTTGGAACAAAAATTATATTAACTCTAAAAGAAGATACAGATGATGAAAAATATAGTGATTACTTAGCAGAGTACAAATTAGAAGAATTAGTAAGAAAATATTCTGATTATATTCGTTATCCAATAAAAATGGAAGTAGAACACGAGAAGCCTGTAAAATCTGAGGATGGAAAAGAAGAAAAATACGAAAAAGTAAGATATGATGAAACATTAAATAGTATGATCCCTATATGGAAGAAAAATAAATCTGAAGTAAAGGAAGAGGATTATAACAATTTCTACCAAGAAAAATTTTCAGATTATCAAAAACCATTAAAAACAATACGTACTTCTGTAGAAGGAGACGTAAGTTATACAGCACTTCTTTATATACCATCACATATGCCATATGATTATTACACAAAAGAATTTAAGAAAGGCTTACAACTATACTCAAATGGTGTATTAATAATGGATAAATGTGAAGACTTATTACCAGACTATTTTGGGTTTGTAAGAGGATTAGTAGATAGTCCAGATTTATCACTAAATATTTCAAGGGAAATGCTTCAACATGATAGACAATTAAGAATAATTGCTAAAAACTTGGAGAAAAAGATAAAGTCTGAATTATTAGACATGCTTCACAAAAATCGTGAGGATTATGAAAAATTCTTTAGCACATTTGGAACAACAATGAAATTTGGCGTATACAATGATTTAGGATTAAATAAAGATAATTTAAAAGATTTATTAATGTTCTATTCTAGTACAGAAAAGAAGCTTGTAACACTTGATGAATATGTTTCTAGAATGAAGGAAGGACAAGATAAAATTTATTATGCTTGTGGCGAAACTGTGGACAAAATAGAATTATTACCACAAGTAGAAAAAGTAAAAGAAAAAGGTTATGAGATTTTATATCTAACAGAAAACATTGATGAATTTGTAGTACAAGTTTTATTAGAGCATAAAGAAAAGAAATTTGCAAATGTTAGTGCAAATGATGTAGATTTAGATTCAGAAGAGGAAAAGGAAGCTCTAAAAAAAGAAAATGAAGAAAACAAAGAAATGTTTGACTTAATGAAAGAAGCAATAGGAAATGGGGTACAAGAAGTAAGATTTACTCATAAACTAAAAAATCATCCAGTATGTTTAACAAGCAGTGGAGCACTTTCAGTAGAAATGGAAAAAGTTCTAAACTCAATGCCAAATGACCAAAAAGTAAAAGCACAAACAATACTTGAAATAAACGATTCACATGAAATTGCAAACAAAATTAAAGACCTATACGAAACAGACAAAGAAGAATTAAAGAAATATAGTAAAATACTATATGCACAAGCAAAACTAATAGAAGGACTAACAATAGATAATCCTACAGAAATCAGCAATTTAGTATGTGAAATAATAGCAAAATAGTTATAATTTAGTAATTATAGAAAATTTATATATTTTGAAAATTTAGAGGTTTCGCGCAGCCTTGGAGCGCAAGCGACAGCAAGAAACCGATAAAATTTGAAAAAATATATAAATTTTCTAATTTTAATAAGAACTATTTTTATTATAACAAATACAAGTTTGTTAAAACAAAAATAGTTCTTTTCAATTTATCTAAATATATTATTCTTCAAAAACAAGAAACTAATCATTTATTTTAGGATATAATCCAAGACAGATTAATCCTGATATACCAACTAAAGAATAAATAATTCTGCTAACTACACTCATTGATCCAAAAATAGTTGCAACTAAATCAAAACTAAATAAGCCAATTAAAAGCCAGTTTAAAGCACCAATTATAACAAGTGTAAGAGCAATATAATATAAAACCTTCATGATATTCCTCCATAAAATAATATTTAGATATATTGTTAGTATATTAATTTTTATAAAAATAATAC
>CALXJO010000035.1 GCA_944388645.1 uncultured Clostridia bacterium | reverse complement strand
TGGTTTATTGCACTTTTTTCCAATCTTGATACTTGTGCTTGTGAAATACCGATTTCTTCTGCTACTTCCATTTGTGTTCTTCCTTCGAAGAATCTTTTGTTTATGATGTTTCTTTCTTTTTCTTTAAGTTTTTTCATTGCTTCTGATATAGTTATGTTTTCCGCCCAGTTTTCATCACTGTTCTTTTTATCTTTTATTTGATCCATTACATATATATTATCTGTTTCATCTCCATATACTGGTTCTTGAAGTGAAATTGGTTCTTGTATGGCGTCTAAACAAAATGCTATGTCTTCTTTTTCAACTCCTAATGTTTTTGCAATTTCTTCAACCGTTGGTTCTTTCTTTTGTTCTCTTACTGCTTTTTCTTTTACAGCTAATACTTTATATGCTAAATCTCTCACAGATCTACTTACTCTTACCATGTTGTTATCTCTTAAGTATCTACGTATTTCTCCTATTATCATTGGTACAGCATAAGTGCTAAATTGAACATTTTGACTTAAGTCAAAATTGTCCATTGCTTTTATTAGTCCTATACATCCAACTTGAAATAAGTCGTCTAGGTTTTCCCCTCTTCCATAAAATCTTTTTATCACACTTAGAACTAATTTCAAGTTTCCATTTATAAACTTTTCCCTTGCCTCTTGGTTACCGTTTTTTATTTCGATTAAAAGTTTGTTTTTTTCTTCATTTGATAGCACAGGTAATTTTGCAGTATTTACACCACATATTTCTACCTTGTTTATCAAAATAAAAAAACCTCCTTTAGAATAATTTAATATTATTATTCCCAAAGAAAGTTTATATATACTTAACCGGTTTTACTTAAGATGTCTTTTTTCATTTTATTTATTATTTTCTTTTCTAATCTTGATATATAACTTTGTGATATTCCAAGCATATCTGCTACTTCTTTTTGTGTTTTTTCATTTCCAGTTATAAATCCAAATCTTAATTCCATTATGTTCTTTTCTCTTGTGTTTAATTTACTAATTGCTGATTTTAAAAGCTTTTTATCAACTTCGTCTTCTAACCTTCTAGATATTGAATCTGAGTCTGTACCTAAAATGTCTGAAAGTAATAGTTCATTTCCGTCTCCGTCTTGATTTAGAGGTTCGTCTATAGATATTTCTCCTCTAATTTTATTACTTCTTCTTAAGTACATAAGTATTTCATTCTCTATACACCTAGATGCATAAGTTGCAAGTTTTATATTTTTACTTGCATCATATGTATTAATAGCTTTCATTAAACCAATTGTACCAATTGATATTAAATCTTCTATACCTGTTCCTGTATTTTCGAATTTTTTAGCTATGTATACAACAAGTCTTAAATTTCTTTCAACTAATAACTGTCTTGTTTCTTTGTCTCCTTGTGATAATTTTTTTATTGCTTCTTCTTCCTCTTCTGGAGAAAGTGGTGGTGGAAGTGTTTGGCTTCCTCCTATATAAAATATTGGTAATATTTCTACATCATCATTTTTTATGTATTTAACATATATTACATTTGCACTATTTTTTAATATTTGTAGTAAGTTCATAGTCTTCTTCTCCTTCCAATAAATTAAGACCAACTAGTGCATTATATTTATTATCATTAGTTAATTTTTTATTATAAATACATACAATTACATTTCTTTTCTCTATTTCGCCATCTTCTGTTATTATTTTAATTTTATCTATTCTTATTCCTGTTAGCATTCCATTTTCTTTTCCTATAGACATAAATGGCACCATTCTAATTTTGCTTTGGTCTTCTTGCAAGTCTTTATAATCCTGCACATCACCTCCTAAAATTCCTTCTATATAATTTAAGAATTCTTCAGATACTAATTTTCTAAATATATCTTTTTCTAATATTACTACTGGTAGGTTGCTTATTGGATCTTTTACTAAATTACCAGAATCCAATAATGCCATAACTCTTACACTTTTATCTTTATAAAATATTTCTATGTCTAGATATTGATTTTTTGTGCTTAGTCTACTTTTATTTAACTTAAAGGCTATTTGAGTTATGATAAATGCTATTGCTCCTGCAATTAATGTAACTTTTATTGGATATATTCCTACAAAAACTCCATTATTAATTCTTACATTTTCAGGTTTTAAAAAGTAAATAAGGGCAAATGTGCAACCACCAAAAATAAATGATGTTAAATAAAATATTAATATTTGTTTTAATAGTTGTTTAATATTATTAGGACTAAATGCTACATATACCATTACTACAGATAATATTACTTTTGCCAAAAGGGTTGAATAAATAGATAATATATCTAAATATACTATTATTGCATAAACACTACCTATGCTACTAGAAAGTAATAATTTGAGTCCTTGATGTTTTGTCTTGTTTTTTACAATTATTGTTGTTGCAAATAGAATAATATAATTCATCAAAACATTTTCTATAAATATTAAATCTAAGTAAACAGTCAACTTTAGATTTCCACCCTTTACATAAATTATAGTATCTTAAACATATATTATTATACAATCTCTATTTTTAAAATTGTGTCATATCTTGCACGCAAAAAAAGAAATAATCTACAAAAACAGATTATTTCTTCTTTATTATTTTATTATTCACAATTATTCATTATTTAGTCTTATTTTTTCTTAAAAATGTTGGAATATCTAAATCTCCACCTGAAGATGAATTGTCTGTACTGATTGAAGAAGTTTTTGGTGTCCATGATTTAGATGTATAGTCTCCAATGCTTGGTATAGTATCTTCATTTTTCTCAAATCCTGTTGCAATTACTGTAATTGTTATATCTTCATCTAGGCTTTCATCTATAACTGCACCAAAGATAATGTTTGCTTCTGGATCTACACTTCTTTGAATTAATTCTGCAGCTGTATTTACTTCGTGAAGTCCTAGGTTATTTCCTCCAGTAATATTTATTATAACTCCTCTAGCACCTTCTATTGAAGTTTCTAGTAATGGACTTTGGATAGCTTGTTTTGCAGCATCTTCTGCTCTATTTTCTCCTGAAGCTCTACCTACACCCATGTGAGCCATTCCAGTATTTAACATAATTGCTTTTACGTCAGCAAAGTCTAAGTTTACTAATCCTGGTATAGCAATTAAATCTGATATACCTTGTACACCTTGTCTTAGAACATCGTCTGCCATTTTGAATGCTTCTACGATAGATGTTTTTCTATCTATTATTTGTAATAATTTATCATTTGGTATTACTACCAATGTATCTACTTTTCCTTTTAAGCTTTCTATTCCTCTATCTGCTTGTGTTAATCTTTTCTTTCCTTCAAATGTAAATGGTTTTGTAACAACACCTATTGTTAATATTCCCATTTCTTTTGCACAAGATGCAACTATTGGGGCAGCTCCTGTACCTGTTCCACCACCCATTCCTGCAGTTACGAATACCATGTCTGCTCCTCTTAGAGCTTCTGTTATTTCTGCTTTGCTCTCTTCTGCAGCTTGAGCACCAATATCAGGATTTGCACCTGCTCCTAATCCTCTTGTTATTTTTTCTCCTATTTGAATTTTTGATGCAGCTTTTGATAATAATAGTGCTTGTCTATCTGTATTTACAGCAATAAAGTCTACTCCTTTTATTCCTGAATCCACCATTCTGTTTACTGCATTTGTTCCAGCTCCTCCAACACCTATTACTTTAATTGTAGCTGTTCCATCTAACATTGTGTTTTCATCTACGCTATCCACCATCATAAAGTTTCTTCCTCCCTATTTAAATTACATTACTTACTTTATTTCTTCTGTTAGTTTATTTATTAAGAATAGAAAAATTCTTTTATTTTATCAATTATTGTAGCAAAGAAATTTTCATGTGAATTTGAATCTACTATACTACTTGAAACACTCTTTGCAAAAGGTCTTGCTGCTATATATCTTACTAAAGCATATGCAGTTCTGTATTCAGGTCTTACCATGCTAATGTATCTTCCTGTTGCAAATTTTACTGGTATATTTAGAATAATCTTACCTGCTACATCGCTTTTATTTATATTAGTGATACCTTGTCCTGTTAATACTACATTATTTATTCTAGATTTAATTCCTTTATTAGTAATATCTTTATTTATTAATGTAAATATTTCCTCAATTCTTGCTTCTATGATTTCTATTAAATCTGAACTTTTTATGACTTTGTTTTTAGAATCTTCTGATGTACTTAATAATATTTCATTGTCGTTGTCTATGTAAGATCTCATAGCTAGTCCATATTGTCTTTTTAATTTTTCTGCTTCTTCTTCTGAAATATTTAATACCATTTGTATATCTTTTGTGATGTTGTCTCCTCCTAGTGGTATGGTATTTGTATATTCAAAAGCCATAGCTTCAAAAATTCCTATTTCTGTATTTCCAGCTCCTATATCTATTATCATTACATTGTCATTTAACTCATTATTATCTAATATTAAGTTTCTTTCAGCAAGTGTTATTGGAATAATTCCATCAATATCTAAATCTGCCTTTTTACATATATTTGATAGCTGTCTTATATATTCCCTATCACCAAGTATTACTTGAGCATTTATTGTGAAAGATGATACTAGATTTCCAACAGGATCGTCAACAGATCTTCCATCTTCTAATACAAATCTATCTGTAACAATATCTATTATGCTCTTTCCTTCTGGTAAATCTATATCTTTTACTTGCATTAACGCAGATGATACATCCCTTGCAGATATTCCTGCATATTTGTCTTTTATTGTTTTTGTAACACTATTTTGAACTATTGTTACATAACTTCCAGCTATTGTTAAGTATGCAGAATTTATTTTTATTTCTGCTTCTTTTTCTGCATCTTGTACTGATTTTATTATTGCATTTGCTATTTCATCTTCATCTATTATTTTAGTCTTTTTTATTCCTTTGCACTTATGTTCAACTGTATAGACTAGTTCTACTTGATTGAAGCTGTTAACCTCTCCAACAACTAAGCTAACTTTTGAGGATCCTATGTCTATACCTACAATTATATCTCCGACTGCCAAGATTAACTCCTCCATTTTTTCTGCATTTAATTTTAACTAAGAATATTATATTTCTCAAAAAAAGTCAATAGTTTTGTCATAATTTTGTAATATTTTTGTAACAAATTTAACAAAACTATTTACCTTCTTATGGTATAAGATTGTAACATATTTATTTTTCATTTTCAACTTTTTTCTTACTCTTTTTTTCTTCTATTTTTTTCATAACAACATCCACATAATATCTACGTATTATAGCTAGATTTGTGAACATTCTTCCAACAAATACTACAATTGCTGCTAAGTATATATCTACATTTAGTTTCTGGCCTAGTATTGTTAGTAAAATTGCAAGTATTGCATTTCCAAAAAATCCTGTTACAAATATTGTAAGATTAAAATTTTTCTTTAATGTTGCAACTATTCCTCCAAAAACAGAATCTAATGCTGCAATTATGGCTATAGCTAAATAGCCTGAATATGTATATGATACCATTGGTGCAAATATACCTATTACCGCTCCAATTATACATCCTAAAATTATTGCTATAAGAATCATTATTCTGTAACCTCCTTCATGTAATTTGCCTCTATATCCCATTCATATTTTGGAATTTCTATATTTCTTTGTTGTTCTAAAGCAACAGATCTTCCACTACTTGTATAACTATCTATGAATCCAGTGTTTTTTAAAGAAAGTGTACTTGTTAGATATGTTTGATTTCCAATTGCTTTTACAACATATGGAGAAACAAGCCTTTGATTTGGTGTTACAATAATATAACCATAAATATCTGCAATTTCTGTCATATTAAGAATACGTATTCCATTTATTGAAATTGCCTCTGCTCCCGCAAATCTTAATTCGTTTACAAGGTCTAATAAATCACTTGCAACAATTGAATATTCATCATTGTCTGTTAAAGTTACTACTACTCCTTCTCCAACAACATCTGTTTTTCCTAACAACAATTGTGATTGTTTTAATTCTTCATCTAATAATTCTGATGCTTCTTGGTTTGATTCTATTCTTGTTTCATATTCACTTATTGTTTTATTAGTTTCTTCTAATTGTGCGTTAACTTCTTCATATCTACTTTTATAAGTTGATATTTGCTCTCTTAGTTCCGCTTCTCTCATATTCTCAATATCAGATTCATTTACTTGCTCTATTGTCCTAAATTGTATAAACATGACTGTTACTAAAACAATACAAACTGCAAATACACTAATAGACATGGCAATATTAGCTTTATTAAATTTTATCTTAAATTTCATTCTTTCACCTCTATTCGTCATATTGCATATATCTTGCACTTATAACTCCACTATATTTATCTATCGTTATATTGCTTTCTTGGCTTATAGTGGCAATAATTCTACTATTTAAATATTCTATAGTTCCTCCTGGTCTACTAAGTGCACTATACATTGTAGGTCTACCTATTGCTTTTATTATAAATGGTGAACTTACTTTTTCACCATTTATACTAATTACATTACCTTCGCATGTAATAGATGATGTAGAAACAATTCTCTCTCCATTTATAGAAATTGCTTCTGCTCCTCCGTTTTTTAATTCGTTTACTATGCCAAGTAAATCTGAATCATGTACTAATAGATAACTTGAATCTAGTACTTTAGTACTATCTACAGCATCATTATCTTTTAATGTTACTATTACACCTTCTCCAGTTACATCTGTTAGTCCTAGTAACATATTGTTCTTTTTAAGTTCAGCTTCTTTTTCTTCTGAACCTTCTGTGTTTGCACTTGCAGTAGCTCTTACTTGCTCTAATTTTGTTTCTGCATTTTGTAAGTTAGCAAGTGTAGTATCATATCTTTCTTTCCATCTTAAAACTTGATCTCTTAACTCATTATTTGAAAAATTTTGTGAAACAACTTGGCCTGTTCCATTAATTGTTTTTATTTGAATAACAGTTCCAAGTGTTAAAATCAAACACATTATTCCTAAGGTTATTGCTATTTGCTTTTTATTCAAACTTTTCTCACTCCTTTTTACACCTTTTCTCTAAAAAATGGATTATCGGTGTTCAAATTCATATTTATAAATATTTCTCCTTCATGTTCTTTTTCGTTTTGTAATATTCCAACTAAATATAAAATTCTAGTTTCTAAATTACTACAATCACCTAAATAAACAGTTTTTCTTTCAGACTCTAAGTATAGTGTATAATTATTAGAATCACTTATGTCTATAGTTGTTATTAAATTAGAAATCTCATTACTTTGTGCTGCATTCATTATTCTTATAGCTGTTCCAAGTTTTGCTAAGTCTTCCTCTACTAATCTATTTCCTGCTACAAGACTATCTTGTGAAGTTGAGTAACCTGTAATTATTGGTAAGGTTAGTTTTTCATTTGATATTTCTAACATATATCCTTGATTATTTATATATACATAACCATTCCCAAATTGCAACATGAAATTTGGTACTCTTTCTTCAACAACTATCTCTATTGTACCTGGATAGCTTTTATGTATTTCTACTGTGTTTACATATGCATTTTGTTTTACATTATTTATAACATGACTTCTGCTTATTCTAAATATATTTTGATTGTTTTCTATTCCAGATAGGCTTATTACTTCAGCAGTTGTTAGTTTGCTATTTCCTGAAACTATTATATTAGTTACATTAAATATAGGAGATACCATTGCAAATACTATAGCACCAATTATTAATATTGCTAATATACTAAATTTTAGTATTCTTAACATTAATTTTTTTCTTTTTAATTCTCTATTCCTTACTTCATAGATATCTTCTATTATATAGTCATCATGTACATTATCTTGTATGTTTGTTTTATTTTTGTTTTTATTTTTTTCTTTTTTCTTTTTGGTTTGTTTTTTATCTTTTACATTTATTTTGTTAATTGCTTTATGCTCTCTATTTTTTTCTACTGCTTTTTTATTTGTTACTGGTTTTGGAATTTCGGTTACACCTATTATGATTTCATCATCATATCTCGGCTTTTTAGTAGCTTGTCCTTTGTTTTCTGTTTTTTTATTTTTTTTGCGCTTCTTTGAGGCAGATTTTTTATCTGCCTGTAATTTTTTCTTTAATTTTTTCTCTTCTTCTGACTCATAGTCAAAATCATATAAATTTTTCTTTTGTTTTTCTTTTATTTTATTATTATTCTTCAATGCGTATATTCGCTCCTATTTTATTTAATTTTTTATCTATATTTTCATACCCTCTTAGTATATATTCTATATTTGTTACTGTTGTCGTGCCCTTTGCGTTTAGTCCTGCAAGTATCATTGCAGCTCCTCCTCTTAAGTCAGTGCTTTTAACATTTGTGCCTGATAGTCTTCTTACTCCTGTTATAATTGCAACATTTCCTTCTTGTTTGTTTTTTGCACCCATTCTTTTAAGTTCTGCTAAATATTTAAATCTGTTTTCAAATATGTTCTCTGTTATTACTGATGTGCCTTTAGAAACAGATAATACAGTTCCAAATATTGATTGCATATCTGTTGGGAATCCTGGATATGGCATTGTCTTTAATTCTACTGCTTTTAATCTTGTTGGAGCTTTTAATTCTATTGAATTTTTTTCTATAAGTATATTACAACCAGCTTCTTCTAATTTTGATGTTATTGGAACTATATGCTCTGGAATACAATTTGTAACTTTTATTTTGCCTCCAGTTATTGCTCCGGCACACAAGAATGTTCCTGTTTCAATTCTATCTGGCATTATTCTGTATTTAACTTCTTTTAGTTCTTTTACTCCTTCAATTTGTATAATATTAGTTCCTTCTCCTGAAATAATTGCTCCCATCTTTTTTAGCATATTGACTAAATCTACAATTTCGGGTTCTCTTGCTGCATTGGTAATTACAGTTTTTCCTTCTGCCAGAACGGATGCAAGGATTATATTCTCTGTTGCACCTACACTTGGAAAATCTAGGTCTATATTTGTCCCTACTATTTTATCACAACTACACCTAATAAATCCATAGTTTTCGGCAATATTTATGCCTAATTTTTTAAAAGATTTTAAATGTAAGTCTATTGGTCTTGCTCCAATATCGCATCCACCAGGATATGAGAATGTAACTTCTTTAAATCTTCCTAGTATGGCTCCTGCTAAAATAACTGTTGAACGCATTTGATGCATTAAATCTTCTGGTATTTCTTTTTTAGTTATGTACCTTGAGTCAATCTCTATTTTGTCATTATCTTTTTTTACTTTACACCCTATATATCTTAATATTTTTAGTGTGACTTGGGTATCATGAATATCTGGGACATTATATAATTTTGTTTTTTTACCATTTAATATGCTTGCACAAATTATTGGTAATGAAGCATTTTTTGAACCAGATATTTTTACTTCTCCTTCTAGTCTTTTTCCTCCTTCTATTATATAATTTGCCATTTGTCTCACCTACTTATAACCTTTCTTGTTTTATGTTATATATTATGTAAGCTTTACAAAAATGGTGAATTATGTTTTTT
>CALXJO010000034.1 GCA_944388645.1 uncultured Clostridia bacterium | reverse complement strand
TTTTTTAGCAAATAAAAAATAAATAGTCGGGCAAAATATTAAATATGAGGTGATTTAATGTTTCGTCCGACTTATATTTATTATGAAGAAAAAGTAAAAGATTATGAACTTGGAAAACAATTACTAGAAAAATATAAAGATGTACCAAAAAAAATAATTGATAATCATAACAATATAGAAGAATTACGCACAAAACAAAATTCGGAATTTCCAAAATTAAAGCAATTACTAATATTAGGAACAAGAAAAACACATAAATATGTAGAAAACCACAAAGTATCAGATTATTTGGTACCATATACTTCATCTGGTTGCACAGCGATGTGTTTATATTGTTATCTGGTTTGTAATTATAATAAATGTTCTTATTTAAGACTATTTGTAAATAGAGAAGAAATGCTAGATAAAATTATAAAAACAGCAAATAAATCTGAAAAAGATTTAACATTTGAAATTGGAAGTAATAGTGATTTAGTGCTAGAAAATACAATAACAGGTAATTTAGAATGGACAATAGAAGAATTTGGAAAAAATAATAAAGGCTTTATTACATTTCCTACAAAATTTGCATTTGTAGATCCATTACTAAAGTTAAACCACAATAATAGAACAATAATAAGAATGAGTGTAAATCCACAAGAAATAATTTCTAAAGTAGAATTTGGTACATCCAAATTAAATGATAGAATAGAAGCTACAAATAAGCTAAAGAAGGCAGGTTACAAATTAGGAATACTAATTGCACCTGTAATAATGGTAGATGGCTGGAAAGATTTATACAAAAATTTAATAGAAGAGCTGGAACAAAAATTATCTGATGAAGTAAAAAAAGACGTATTTTTTGAAATAATATTTATGACATATAGCTATGTTCATACAAAAATAAATGAAGAAGCTTTTCCAAATGCAATAAATCTTTATAATAAAGAAAACATGACAGGTAGAGGAAGAGGAAAATATATGTATAAACAAGACTTAAGAAAAGATGGAGAACAGTTCTTTAGAGAAGAGCTTGGAAAACATTTTCCTAATAATAAAATAATTTATATAGTATAGAAATTATTTAATATTACTATATAGAAAACTTATATATTTTTTCAAATTTTATCGCTTCTTGCTGCAGCACAAGCGCTCCAAATAGCTGCGCGAAGACGAAAAATTTTCCGAAAATATATAAGTTTTCTTAAAAAAATTAAACATATATAAAAATAATAACATTATTCTTACCAAAAAATTCCTTTTATGGAATTTTTATTTTTTTCTCCAAATGTTTCTATTATAAAACAAGAAAAATTTTGACATATTATTACTATAAATACAAAAAAGGAGGAAAAATTTTTATGAAAAAAGCTATTAGTATTGTAACGATTATAGCAGTTTTATTACTTAGTATTTTCTCTACTGGCGTATATGCAGATACACTAGATACTATTAATATAACAACAGACAAAGCTACAGTTCATCCAGGAGAAAACATTACAATTAATATAGATTTTGGTCAAGATATGGGTTCATATACAGCAGATATAGCATATGATAATAACTTGTTAGAATTTGTATCAGCTGAAGGTGGAACAGAAAATGATAATGGAACAAGAATTAGA
The DNA here is from genome assembly GCA_944388645.1 of uncultured Clostridia bacterium. Classification (GTDB taxonomy): domain Bacteria; phylum Bacillota; class Clostridia; order TANB77; family CAG-508; genus CAG-245. The sequence goes on along the minus strand of CALXJO010000034.1, from coordinate 8,207 downwards.
GTATATTTCTTTGATTCAGCAGGTGGAACAAATCCTAGAAGAACTATGTCTGTAACATTTAGAGCAAAAGAAGATATTATAACTTCAAACCCAACACAACTTTCTGTAACTTTTGAAGGTTTAGCAAACCCAGATGCATCTGTAACTTATGATGATATAACAACACCAGTTATAAAAGATGTAATAGTAGAACCAATTTTTGTAGATTATGATTTCAGTTTAAATTATACAGGAGATATAAAAGTAAATGAAGAAAAAGATATGAAATTAACACTTTCTTCTACTTTAGGAAAAAATTATGAGCATACAAGAATACTAGCAGAAGTAGTAGCTCCAGATAATGGAACAGTAAAACTTTTAGCAACAGACAATCAGTCTTTAGAACATGATATTATACAAAGTGGCTGGGGAGATAGTGCAGGCGATAGTATTGGTGGAAAAGATGTAATAAAAGAAATTAATATGAGAGGAATTTTTGATAAAGCAGGTGAATATACAATTACATTTAAGCTCATAGATAGAGACAATTCAGATAGTATAATTGCAGAAAAAGCATTTACTTTAAATGTCCAATCAGAAACAGCTGTAGTTCCACCTGTAACAGGTGAAACAGAAGAAACACCAGAAGAAGTTCCAGAAAACACAGAGGAAAATAATCAAGGAACAACTAATGAAGAAAATCTTGAAACTCCAACAACTTTACCTAAAACAGGTAATACTGCATATATAACTATTTTACCAATAATGATGGTATTAGTAGCAATGTATTTTGTACTAAGAAAGAAAGACTAATATAGCTGTGATTTCAAGTTTGAAATCACAGTTACATAAAGAGGGCGATTTATGAAAGCAAAAAGGAGTAATTTAGTTAGAAAAATTTTAAGAATAGCAATAGTGTTTATATTAGCATTACTTATAATGAACATGGCTTATGGTATGTACAAGGAAAATCAAATATCTCTAAAAGAAGAATCAAACCAAAATATTGTAGAAAATAGCAATATTCTAATTGCTAGCATAAATAATGTAGATATTCCCGATACTTATAAAGGATTTAATGTAATTGCAACTTTAGAAGCTCCTACTATAGGTTTAGATACAAATATTTTAGAAAAATACACAACAGAAGGACTAAAGGTTTGTGCCTCTAAGTATTGGGGACCAGAGCCAAATGAGGTAGGCAATTTTTGCATAGCTGGTCACAACTATGATGAAGAAAATATGTTTAATCATTTAATAGATTTACAAATTGGAGACATACTATATTTAACAGATGAGGAACATGGAAAGTGTAAATATAAGATATATGACATATATAGAGTAAAACCTCAAAATACAGAACCATTATCACAAGACACAGAAAACGTAGAACTAACATTAATTACATGTGTTAATTATTCTAGAAATAGGCTAATTGTAAAGGCGGTACAAACAAATGAAATATAAAAAAATAATATTATTGTTAATTTTATTAATAAGTTTTGCCACCGTATCCAATGCTGCTCAAAGAAAAGAAGGAATAGATAGTTTTCCAGATAGTTATAAACCATATTTATTAGAATTACAAAAGAAATATCCAAACTGGAAGTTTATAGCACTATATACAGATTTGGACTGGAATTATGTTATTGATAATGAAAATCAATTTGGAAAGAACTTAGTTCCAAAATCATATTCAGATGCCTGGAAAAATACAAAACCTGGTGAATACAATGTAGAAGTTGATGCAGGCTGGGTGGATGCATCAAGAAGAGCAGTAGAATATACTATGGATCCAAGAAACTTTTTAAATCAAGTTAGAGTATTTCAATTTGAAAGCTTATCATATGATGAAAGTACGAATAATATAAATGCAATAGAAAAGATTTTATATGGTACAGAATTTTATAATAAAATAGTGCAATACTATGATAGTAATGGAAGTCAAATAACAATGACTAGTAAATACTCAAATTTAATATTAGATGCAGGGAGAACATCAAAAGTAAGTAGCTACCATTTAGCTTCAAGAATAAAGCAAGAAGTAGGTCCATTTTTATCGCATAGTTCAATAAGTGGAATAGTTCCAGGATTTGAAGGATTATACAATTTTTATAATATAGGAGCTACAAGCTCATCTGAGCCAATGGGAGCAATAAAAAATGGTTTGCAGTATGCAAAAGATGGAAAAGGTGCAAGTCAAGCTACAAAAGACAAATATCTAATCCCATGGAATAATAAGCAAAGAGCAATAACAGGTGGTGGAATTTTTATAGGTTCTAGTTATATTAACTTAGGTCAAGACACAGTATATTTGCAAAAATTCCATGTAACAAGTAATGATGGAAGTTTGTTTTGGCATCAATATATGACAAATGTCTTAGCACCATATAGCGAGTCTAAACTAATTTATAATGGTTATGTAAACAGTGATTTATTAAAAGATAATTTATCATTTATTATACCGATATATAACAATATGCCAGAAATTCCTGTACAAAGCCCTGCAATATCTGATAGTGATTTTGTAGCAGATAATACAAAAGTTTATGCAGATGTTTCTACTACTTTAAATGTAAGAAGCGGACCTGGAACATCTTATGAATCTATCACAACCGTTGATAGAAATGCAGTAATGACTAGAATTGCAAAAGGTGTTCAAAAAGGAGAATTATGGGATAGAGTGCAATTAGAAAATGGAATTATTGGATATGTATTTCAAAGTTATTTAAAAGAAGTGCCAGAAGTACAAATTGAAAAAATAAATTTAAGTGCTTCAAATACTACTATGAAAAAGGGAGACTCTCAAAAATTAAATGTAGAAATTTATCCAGAAGATGCTAAAAATCATGAGATAGAATTTACTTCTAGTAATACTAAAGTGTTAACAGTAGATAATTCTGGAACAGTCTTAGCAGTAGGAAATGGAACAGCAAAAATTACTGCAAAAGCAAAAGAAAATAGTGTATCAAGCTCTTTAGAAATACAAGTATATACTCCTGTAACAGATTTAGAGCTAAATGTAGAACAGCTAACAATGCAGGAAGGTGATAGTTTTATAATAATTCCTAGCATCTACCCAATAGATGCAAGTAATAAAAATGTAAAATATTCTGTAGAAAATCAAACCATTGCACAAGTGTCAAGTGATGGAAAAATAACAGGAAAAAGCCAAGGTACAACAACGGTTACTGTTACAACAGAAGATGGAAATATTACAAAAACAATAACTATTAATGTTGTGCAAAGAATTGGAGAAGATGAAATAAATTGGGATTCATCTTTAAAAGTAGAAAATAGCATGGTAACAGGTTGGGATGCAACGAAAATGACTGTAGAGCAAATAAAAAATAAAATCCAAACAGCTTACACAATTGAAATTTACAATAGCAAAAATGAGTTATTAACAGATACACAAAATGCAGGAACTGGTAGCACTATACGTTTTATAGATGAGAATAATGTTATAAAAATGGAATATCATATTGTTTTATATGGTGATGTTAATGGTGATGGAAAAATAAATAGTACAGATTTGCTAGTACTTCAAAGACATATTTTAGAAATTGATATGTTAAAAGGCTATTTTAAGACAGCTGGAAATATTAATAAAAATGGTAAAAATCCTTCATCTTTAGATTCATTATTAATACAAAGACATATTTTAGGGCTAAAACTAATAGAACAGTAAATTAAGACAAATTAATATATTTGTGAATTGTAACTAAAGTATAGCAATTTAAAATCAAGCAAGAAAATTTATATATTTTTTCAAATTTTCTTCGCCCCTTGCTGTCACTTCGTTCCAAACTGCGCGTTTCTCGAAAATTTTTAAAATATATAAATTTTCTGAACAATAATATTAAAAATGCTAGGTAAACAAATAAAACTTAAAATAAGGAGCGGTCAAATGATTAGAGGTAAAAAGATTATAATAATTTTATTTGTAGTATTATACTTTTTAATTCAAAAATCTTTTGCTCAAAGTAGTGATTTGCAAATAATTGCAGATAAAAATGAGTTGATAGTTGGAGAAGAAGGAAGCTTGACAATAAAACTTCCAAGCACTAATATTGCTTCTTTTACATTAGAAATTTATTATAATCATGATAATTTAGATTATATATCAGGTCCAGAAACTTCTAATGGAACAGAAAACAGAATTATATATACTTGGACTGATAGTCAGGCTAAAGGACAAAATAATATTGCAGTTGGACCTTTTACTTTTAGAGCTTTAGCAGGAAGTTTGGCACAAATTAATGTGATAGGCGAGTTTTATGATGAAAAAGGAAATGAAGTTGTTATAAATCCGCAAAATTTTACTTGGAACATATCAGAAGAAGTTCAAACTCAAAATGTAGAAGGAAATTTTGATAAAGCAAGTGCCAATTTAGATATTTTAAGATTAAGCCATGAAGGAATAAGTCCACAATTTGATACAAATGTTACAGAATATTATATAACAGTAGATAAAAGTGTAGACACATTAGATGTAGAAGCAATTCCAGAAAATCCAAATGCAAAAGTAGAAGTTTCAGGAAGCGGAAAAATGATATTAGGAAAGAATACTATCACTATAAAAGTAACATCCGAAGATGGAACACAAAGTAAAACTTATACAATCTATGTAACAAAAACAGATGACATAGAAAAGGCAAATGCAAATCTAGAAATTTTAGCAATAAGACAAGGAACTTTAATTCCAGAATTTTCAGATGTACAATATACAGAATATAGAGTAGAAATTGATAATAGTATAGAAACAATAGACATTTTAGCAATTCCTCAAAACCAGAATGCAAATGTTACAATACAGAAAGATGATGTAATGCAAATAGGAGACAACAAAATTTTGATTAATGTTACTGCAGAAGATGGAATAACAAATAAAAAATATGAAGTAACAGTTCATAGAAGAACAGAAGAAGAACAAAAAGTATATGAGAAAGAACAACAAGAGCAAATAAGAAAAGCAGAAAAACTAATAGCTACAGTAAATAATGAAACAAAGGAGAATATTGAAATAGAAGAAATACAGGAAGAAACAGAACAAAATGAAGAGAGAAATAATGTAATAATTATTATCATTGCTTGCATTTTAGTTGTTTTAATAGTATTTTTGATAATAAAAAAATCAAAAAATCCTTGACAAACCAATAACTACAGTAGTAGAATGAAATCTGTCGATTATAGAGAGAACCTGTAAACATTCCGAACACAGAAGTCAAACTCTATTTTTATAGGATTATATGATTTTTCGTTAAAGTCTCAGATGCTATAAAACATAAAAGGTTTGCAAAGTGCTTAAGAAGTTTAAAAATCATATAATACCAAATATAAAGATATATTCTTTGTATTTGGTATTTTTTCCGTGGCAAAAATTTAAATTGAAAGGAGGAGTGAAAAGTTCATATTTTTTTCTAAAAGAAAGGAGTAAGAAATGATAGAATTAGAACAAATTTCAAAAACGTACAAAGTATCAAAAAGAAATGCTGGATTAAAAAATGCATTTAAAAGTTATTTTAAAAGAGAATATACAGAAGTAAAAGCACTAGATAACATATCTTTTAAAATAAACGAAGGAGAGATGGTAGGATACATAGGACCAAATGGTGCACGGAAAATCAACCACAATAAAAATAATGTGTGGAATATTAACTCCTAGCTCACGGAACATGCAAAATTAATGGAATGGTTCCATATAAACAAAGAAAAGAATATGTAAAAGACATAGGTGTTGTATTTGGCAATAGGTCAGGTCTTTGGTGGGATGTACCTGTAGTAGATTCTTTTGAATTATTAAAAGAAATATATAATATACCTGATGAAAAATATAAAAAACAAAAAGAAATGTTAACAGATATGTTAAATATACAAGAGATAATACGAACACCGACAAGACAATTAAGTTTAGGGCAGAGAATGAGATGTGAGATTGCAGCAGCTTTTTTGCATGACCCTAAAATTGTATTTTTAGATGAGCCAACAATAGGACTAGATAGCACATCTAAAATAGCAGTTAGAAACTTTATAAAAAAGATAAACAAAGAAAAAAATACTACAATAATACTAACAACACACGATACAGGAGATATAGAAGCGTTAACTAAAAGAGTAATTTTAATTGGAAAAGGAAAACTTCTTTTAGATGGAAGTTTAAACAGTCTAACCAAAAAATACACTAAAAAAATATTAAATGTAAAATATAAAGGGCGAATAATAGAATTAATACCAGGCATGAAAATTTTAGAAAAAGACAAAGACCAAGTAAAAATTGAAGTTGATGAGAGCAAAATAAAGCTTGCAGATGCAATTATTTATATAAGTAATAACATAGAAGTTTTAGATTTAGAAGTTAAAAATACCCCTATAGATGATGTAGTAGCAAATTTATATAAAGAATATCAGATTTAAATAAACTACAAAAAATTTTTTGAAAGGGGTTTTTAATATGAGAAAAATATTTACAAAACTTAAAACTTATTTTGCTTATTTTAAAATAAAATTTCTTAATGAAATACAATATAAAATAGCTGCAATTGCAGGAATCTTTACTCAATTTGCTTGGGGAGGAATGTATATAATGCTATATTCTGCATTTTTATCAGATGGAAGTGCAAGTGATTATACAATTCCTCAAATGTGTACATATATTTGGCTTGGTCAAGCATTTTATTCTTTATTTAGCATATGGTCTTTAGACAATGACATTCTAGAGTCTGCAAGAACGCGGAGACATTGCATTAGAGCTTGTAAAACCAGTTGGATTATATCTAATCTGGCATGCTAAAACATTTGGAAAGAAAATTGCATGCATGTTACTACGTGCACTACCAATAATTATAATATGTTCACTTCCTTTTTTAGGAGATTATCGTCTAATGCCACCTGTAAGTATTGGAGCATTAATAATTTCTATAATTACATTAATTTTTTCTATTGGAATTATGCTCGCATTTATAATGGTAATGTACACAGTAATTATGAGAACAATAACCTCACAAGGCATAAGAACAACATTTGATTTAATATATAATTTTTGTTCTGGAGGACTAATTCCAATACCATTTATGCCAGAGCCAGTAGTAAATATACTTAAATTTACACCTTTTTATTACATGCAAAATGTATCTTTCAATATTTACAATGGTTATATAAATAACCCTACAGAAATCACGCAAATACTGGTAATACAAGTGGTATGGCTTGTAGGACTTACATTACTCGGAAGATATTTACTAAATAAACAACTATCAAGAGTTATTGTGCAAGGAGGTTAGAGATGAAGTTATATTTAAAATATTTTACAATGCAACTTAAAGCAGATTTGGAATATAGAAAAGCATTTATAATTTCTTTAGTTGCAAAAATGGCAACATCAGTTTTCTCCTTTTTATCAATTTACTTCCTATTTGATAAATTTGGTAGTATAGCAGGCTACACATTTGAAGATGTATTAATATGTTTTGCAGTATCATTTATGGGTTATTCACTTGCAGAATGCTTTTTTAGAAGTTTTGATCATTTCGATAGAATGATTTCAAATGGAGAGTTTGACAGAATATTAGTAAGACCTAAAGGATTAATATTACAGGTATTAGGAAGCGAGATTGAGTTTAATAGATTTGGTAGAACTTTAGTTTCAATCATAATAGTTGTTGGGGTATTAGTAAACAACCCACAATTATTACAACCTGATAAGATACTTACAATTATTCTAATGATTTTAGGAACAATAGTAATTTATGCAAGTTTATTCATTTTAAAAGCTGGAATAACCTTTTTTACAACACAAAGTTTAGAAATAATGAATATATTTACAGATGGAACAAGAGACTTGGCACAATATCCATTAAATATTTATCAAAAATGGGTACAAAACTTTTTCACGTACATATTACCAATTGCATTAGTTAACTATTACCCATTATTGTATCTTATAGGCAGAACTGATAATAAATTATATATGTTACTTCCAATATTTACGCTTATTTTTATAATTCCATGTTATGCAGTATGGAAGATAGGAATAAGAAAATACAAATCAACAGGTTCATAAAAGCACTGGTTTATAAGACCAGTGTTTTTAAAGTAATATAAATTTTATATTATGAATATACATTGTAACATATTAATTAATTTGGAGATAAGATGGACATATTAGAAGTTATTTTTATTAGTATAGGTGTTGCAATGGATGCTTTTGCAGTTGCAGTATGTAAAGG
>CALXJO010000033.1 GCA_944388645.1 uncultured Clostridia bacterium | reverse complement strand
AAAAAATATACAATTTCCCTTTATTTGAAAGGCTACTAATGGTAAGAATCTACACAAATAAATCAATTTTGTTTAGACCATTTTAAGTAGCTATCTATAAATCCATTTAAATCTCCATCCATTACGGCTTGAACATTTCCAACTTCATAATTTGTTCTATGGTCTTTTACCATTGTATATGGACAAAATACATATGATCTAATTTGGCTTCCCCATGCAATGTCCATCTGAACACCTTTTAGGTCTTCTATTTTTTCTTTATTTTCTTTTTCTTTTAAATTAAGTAATTTCGATTTTAGCATTTTCATTGCTGTTTCTCTATTTTGTATTTGAGACCTTTCAGATTGACATGTTACAACTATGTTTGTTGGAATATGGGTTATTCTAATTGCTGATGAAGTTTTGTTTATATGTTGACCTCCTGCACCAGATGACCTGTAAGTGTCAATCCTTAAATCATCAGGATTTATTTCTACATCTATGTCTTCTGTAATTTCTGGTAATACTTCTACAGACGCAAAAGATGTATGCCTTCTTCCGCCTGCATCAAATGGTGATATTCTGACCAATCTATGAACTCCCATTTCTCCTTTTAAATGTCCATATGCATATTCACCGTGACACTAGAAAAGTAACACTTTTTATTCCTGCTTCATCTCCAGGTAAATAATCTAATTCCTTAACCTCATAATTATTAGCATTTGCCCATCTAGTATACATTCTATAAAGCATTTGAACCCAATCTTGAGCTTCAGTTCCTCCTGCTCCTGGATGAAGTGTTAAAATTGCGTTATTATAATCATATTTACCAGACAATAAAGTATTTATCTCTAATTTATCAATATCTTTTTCCAATAAATCAGTTGTAGCAATTATTTCTTTTATCTCTGAACAAATTTCGTCATCTGCTGAATTTGCAAGAATTATAGAAATATCGTCTTTTTCAAGTTGTGTGTTTCCATTTTGTTCTATTTCAGAATATAAAATTTCGTTAAGTTCTAATAAATAGTCTAATGTTGATTTAACCTTTTTATAATTTTCAAGCTTTTCTTTAAGTTTATTAATTTGTTTCAAAATCTTTCCGGAATTTGATGAATCATTCCAAAAATCAGGATTATTGGTTTGTTGTTCTAAATCTTGTAACTCATTTTCAAGCTTAGAGGTGTCAAAGAGAATCTCCGATTTCAGTTAATCTATTTTTTAAATTTTCTAATCTTTTTGTATTTTCTTCTAAATTCATATTTTCTCCTTCTAAATCATTCTCTTAATTCTTTTTTAGCCTCCTTATAATCAGGCATGTAATATTCTACCATATTCCAAAAATCTTTAGAATGATTCATATATTTTAGATGGCATAATTCATGTAAACAAACATATTCAATTGCATGTCTGCTATATGCCATTAAGTTTAAATTAATGCTTATTTTCTTTTTTGACGAACATATTCCCCAGGTAGCTTTTAAATTTTTTATATTACATTCTAATGGATGTAAACCTGTTCTTTCTTGCAAATCTTCCATTGCTGGAGGTACTTCCTGAAGTGCTATATATCTATAATACTTTTCTATAAGTTTTTTTACAACATCTGTATCATTTATAGATTTATTTAAATTACAGTTTAAATTTTTTCCATCCAAACTAATAAAATTTCTCTTCGTGTCCCCATATATTATATTTAAAGTATATGGTTTTCCAAGTACATATATTATATCTCCATTTTGATAATTTATATTTCTCTTTGAATTTCTTTGCAACTCTAACTTCTTTTCTATCCAAGTTCTTTTCTCATATAGTAATTTTTCTAAAAATTCATTAGAGGTACTTCTAGATGTAGTTACAATTACATTTGAATTTTTTATGTGTATATATGTATTTTTTATTCTTTGCCTAATAATTTGACATTTTATATCTCCAATATTAATATATAATTCTTGAATATTTTTACTTTTTGTCACTTTGTTTTCTCCTGCCTTTGTAAATTAACTATTGGCTAATTTTGATTTAAGATTTTTAATTTTTTGGATTTTATTCTCTGTGATCTTTGTTTCTTCTTTTAATAATTCAATTATGGGTTTTAAATATTCATCTGGAATAAATCTTGGCTCTATGTTTTTTAGTCTTACTTGTTTATATAAATACATTATTATATCTTTGTCTTTGTTTATATCTAATTTTTCATCTAAAAGACTATTTGGGTCGGTAGATTCTTCTAATAAAAGAGTTTTATTTGAGCCAAATATTCTTTTAAAGAAGAGTTTTATCTTATCTATCATTTACATTATCTCTCCTATCTTCTGTTTCTTTTGTTTGTCCATTTTGCTGTTTTAAACTTTTAATAGTTTGTTTAAGACTTGCAACTTGTGCTGTTGTTTGTTCTAATTCAGCAGTAAGTTCTAAGTATTTTAAAGTAAGTGTTGAAAGTTTTGAATTTAATGATTCTACTTCTGCTACTAAGCCATCTACTGTATCTGCCGGTACTTTAATATAAGAATTTTGACTTGGTTCCTCAATAGGCACATCCTGTTCCATAGCAAAATCTAAATGCTTTTTTGTTTTTGATTTTAATTCTTTATATTCTGTTTCATTTCCAAGATTTTTAACAATATATTCATAAGAAGTCTGGTAAACAGGAATGCATTCAATTGCTTTATTGGCTTTTGTTTATGAAGATTTTATAGCAATTATAGATAATGGTTCAACTACTTTCATATGTATTATTAATTTAGCAAATTCTTTATCTAAATCTTCTTCTGGTACTTTCTTTTTTCTTAATTCTTCTTTAACAGGCTCTCTAACACCATCCATAAATTTTTTTATTGAATAACTTGTTCTTTTTAAGAAACCATCTTTAAAATAATCTGGAAATTTCGTGCCAGTTACTGCTTCTAGATAAGCTAAAGTTTCTTTATTTTCTTCTGCTATTTTTATGGCCTTTTCGTTTTTAGGTGTACCTTTTAATTTTTTACTATCTCTATTAGATGTATTTTTTAATTTATCTTTTGAGAATTGCTTATGGAAAATCTCTTCAGTTTCGAAGAAGCTTTTTAATCTAGCTCCTCTAATATATGTTGCTCCTTCCATATTCTCAAATTTTCCTTGATATACTTCTCTTAATAATTTAAGTTTTGCATCATTAATATAAAGAGGAAATGTGAATCTAAATCCAGTACCTGCATATCTATCTTCATCTGAACATAGAGCTTTTTCTTCATCAAGCAAAAAATCCGCATTAAGGTGAACGGAAAAAGGCTCTAGATAATTAGGTAAGGTAATATTTATTATATCATTATTAGATTTTAAATTAGGATCTTTAGATAAACTTAGTAAAACTTGAGCTCCATGGCTTTTTTCTTCAATTACCTTATGTATGCACCAATTTTTTAATTTTCTAAATTCATAAACCAAATGTTTAATTTTAGTTCTATCAAGTTCCAAATCTTTGTCATTGTATTTATTTTCAAATATATGTGCAAGCTGATTTGCAAGATACATTAAGTTTGCATATTTTTCACATTCAGATACATTTCTTTGACTTCCATCAAAATTTTTACCATAATATTGAGAGCTAAAATCTCTAGATGAGTACCTTAATGTTTCAATTTCCTCAACGGTTGCATCAGGTCTAATTTCCATTAAATCTTCACTATACTCTTGCATTGTTAAAGAAAGTTTATCTTGTATATCAAAAAAACCAGAACTTGATAATAAATCTACAGCAATTGAAATATAATCTGAAATATCTTGCTTTTCAGCCCATCCTTTACTCTTTAATCTCCAAAAAGTAGAAGTACTGTTTATCTTTCTAGCAATCTGTGTTTTCCAAGTAGAAGCAATATCTAATGTGTTCATTACTTCTTTTGCCGAACTTTTGCTATAAAGAAATGTAGCAAACATTATAATACGTGCTATAGATTCTTTATCATAATTATTAATCTGCATATTTTTAGCCGTTTTAGTAGCTTTAATTCTCCTCATTTGTTAATCTCCCTTATCTTTCCATATCATCGTCTAAAGTCTTTTTTAAACTTGAATCGATTGAATTTGCTGAAGAAATTGAATGTAACCTCATTTGTTCTTGTATAGAAAACTGATTTATATCAATCCCTATTTTACTTAAATCTGTAATATTCATTCCTTTTTGTAAAACTGATTTTGCAAGTTTAAACTTTTCGCTCTGGCTTAGCTCTCTCATTGTTCTCCTCCTAAAAAGTATAATAAACTAGTATTATTATATTCTATAAATACATTTAAATCAAGTAATTTTAACAATTAAAACAGTAAGTATTTATATTATTTACAACAAAAAAAGGTGCTAGTTTTAGCACCTTTTATTATATATTTTCTGTCTTTATTTTGATTCTATTATTTACACTTTGTTTCAATAATGTGTAAATTACACATGTTGTTGGAACACCAAGAAGCATTCCTAATATTCCTCCTAAACTTCCTCCTACTGTTACTGCAAATAATACCCACATGCCAGGAAGTCCCATCGAATTTCCAACAACTCTTGGATAAATTAAGTTGCCTTCTACTTGTTGTAATATTATTATAAAAATAATAAATGTAATTACTTTTATAGGATTAACTGCTAGTATTAAAATTGCTCCTATTGCAGCACCTAAGAATGCCCCAACAACTGGAATTAATGCAGTAACACCAATTAGTATTCCTATTGGTATAGCATATGGTATTCTTAATATTAACATACCTATTATACATAGAGTTCCTAATATAGTTGCTTCTAAACACTGTACTGTAAAGAAGTTTTTAAATGTAGTTCTTGTTACTTTCCCAACATTAATTATTTTATTAACCTTCTCTTCTTTTAAATAAGCATATAGAAGTTTGGTAACCTGAGCCTGTAGTTTTTCTTTATCTATTAAAATGTAAACTGCAAAAATAATTGCAATAAAGAAACTTGAAATTCCACTAATTATACTTCCAACAAAAGAAATAGAAGATGAAAGTAAACTTGGTATACTCCCTATTAGAGATTGTTTAACTGCCTCTATATCTAAATTTGCTTCCTCCATTATAGAATTTAGATCAGGAACATTTAAATCATATTTATTTGCAAATTCAGTAATTTTTTCTACATAGTATGGTATATTGTCAATTAATAAACCTATAACATTTACAAGTTCAGGTAAAATTAATGTAAATATAAATGTTACAATTAATAATATTACTACTATTGCAAATATAATTGATAAAACTCTTAATAGTCTTTTATTAATCTTTTTATTTTTGTTTTTATTCTTTTTCCTTTTTCTTGCAATTAACTTTCTTTCAAAAAAGCTCATTGGAATGTTCAATATAAATGCTAAACACCCACCTATTATAAATGGATTTATAATTCTAAAAATTGTCCCTAAAACATTCCAAAGTGTATCAATGTTTATTACAATACAAAGTCCAATAAGTGCAACTAATATAAGAATAATTTGTTTTTTTAGTTTATCTTTTTCCATATAATTTCTCCTTGATTATTAATATATATAATTATATCATAATCATAGTCATTTACCAATACTTTTTAATTATATTTGAGAGCTCAATCGGGTTTTTCACATTTTCTATTTTACATCTATATTTCCAGAAGTTGTTGTTATGTTTAATACTATCTCTGCTTTTCTATTATTATTCTCTACATCTGTATCTCCTGAACCTGTCTGTGTTTCTACATATATATCATTTTTACTGTTTATTCTAACATTTCCAGATTTAGCTTCAATGCTTGAGTTTTCGGTAATGTTTAATGTATTAATTTCTATGTTTCCTGATGTTGATTTTAAACTACAGTAATTTCCTATATTATTTATTCTAATATCTCCAGAAGAACATTCAGCTTGTATTCTGTTGCTAGAGTTTACAGTTATTTTTCCTGAAGATGTTTTTAAATTTGCTTCTTCTATTGTTCCAACCTCTATATCTCCAGATGAAGCACTGGCATTTAATAATTTTAAGTTACCTGTTTGTATTTCTCCAGAACTTGTATTAATTGTTAGTTCATTTCCATCTCCAACTTTAATATCTCCTGAGGAACTGTTTAGTTCTCCATTATTGATATTTCCACAAGTTATTTTGCCAGATGATGTTTCAAACTTAAGATTGCTTGTTTCTAGATTAGGAGCTGTTATGTCTCCACTTGATGTGTTAATAGTAAAGTTTTTTGTACAGTCATCTGGAATTTCTATTATAATTTCTTCATTACACCAATATAAAAATGTAAATATGTATATCTTTGAACTTTCCTTACTTATTAAAAGTTCATTTTCACTTATATTTTCTGCAATTCTATCGTCTTTGTCACCATAAGCTGTAACTTTAATTTTGTCTGTATTTCCTTTTTCAATTCGAACATTTGATGAAGACGCATCTATATTAATATTCTCAAATTGTTCTGGATCATATTCATTCTGAAAAATCATTTCTGTATTGTCTCCAAATCTTATTAATGAAACTTTTAAATCCAAGCTTTTATTTAATATAGCAAATATCATAACTGCTATTAAAGCGAGTGCTACTATTGATAATAAAACAATTAATGTTATTTTTAATCCTTTATTTTTCATTTTTTTCTCCTTTCAAATCAAATATTAATTTTACGATTAGTTCTACTAAAGTAAATACTATCCATAAAATCCAAGTAATATGCCAAGCCATAGTTACAAAGCTAATTACAAGATAAGCAATTAAGAAAATAGTTGCGATTATCTGAATTACTAAATTTTCTGTTTTATTTGTAGATTCTTCATTAGAAGTTTCTTCTTGCTCCTTATCATTAGTTATTTTTTCTGTTTTTTTATTTACTTCTTCAGTTTTACTTTTTGGATAAGCAATAAAGAAATACACTAAAATTACAGTAGCTACAGTGCAAAGAGTCATCATAATCATAACAGCATGTGCTTCTTCATATCTTAAAACCTCAATCATATAAGGCAAACTAAATACTGCAATACAATATAGAAAGATACTAATACTTAAAACAATAGCTTTTTTTTTATTTCTTTTTTCATTGTAGTTATTTTGAATTTCTTTTGCTTCACTTGTATTTTTTTCTCCTCGTATTAGTTCATCAGGTGTAATTCCAAAGACTTCACAAAGTGGCTCGATTTTATCAAAATCTGGCATACTTTGGTCAGTCTCCCATTTTGATATAGTTTGTCTTGTTACTCCTATTTCTTCTGCTAATTTTTCTTGGCTCATATTAACTTTATTTCTGTACATAAATAATCTTTCGCCTAACGTCATTTTTGCTTTCTCCTTTCATTTTTTCTATGCCTAAATTATACTGTAAATTTTGGTTGCATACTACCAATTTCGATTTGAACTTTGTCAACTATAACGAACAATCCTTATTTTATGCTTATATTATAACAATAAATATATAAAAGATGTCAACACAAATATTGACATCCTCTAATTTAAATATATTTTTTTATAACTTCATATAATTTATGTATTGGAAGTCCAACTACTGTAAAGTAATTTCCTTCTATTTTATCTACAAATACTCCAAATTTACTTTGTATTGCATATGCTCCAGCTTTGTCATATGGACTATCTTCATCAATCCATTTTAGTATTTCCTCTTTAGTCATATCTTTAAAAAATACTTTTGCAATATCATAATCTATATATTCAGAATATTTATCACCATCTTGAATTAGAACAGATAAACTTGTAATCACTCTGTGGTCAGTATTTTTTAGTTTATTTAGCATTCTTATTGCATCATCTTTATCTTTAGGCTTACCAAATATTTCATTATCTTTTAATACCATTGTATCTGAACCAATTACAATTCTATCTCCTTTTGTTTCATCAAATACTGTTTTTGCTTTTATATAACCTAGTCTTTTAGATTGTTCTTCTATAGATAAACCTTCTTCAAAAGTTTCATCTGCATTGCTTACAATAACTTTATAATCAAGCCCCATTAAATCCATTAATTCTTTTCTTCTAGGAGACTGTGATGCCAAAATAATTTGCATATTATTACCTCTTTTCTTTTTTAGTCTTCTTCAACAGTTTTTAAGAATATTTTCTTTTTAAAAGCACCTTTTCTTTCTCTTTTTTTAGTTCTTACATTTTCTACTTCTTCCATTGTAATTCCTCTAAAATCTAAAATTGCATAAATTACTTCCATTACATCTGCCATTTCTTCTATATTATAGTCTGCAAGATATTCATTTACCTCCTCTTTTAGTTTTTTATCAAGCTCTTCTCCATACCTTTTATCATCTAATGTTTCGTAACTTACTTTACATCCTTTATCTTCCATTAATTTCACATTATTGTCTCTAATTAGCTTATTATATGTATATATCATTACACATCACCTCTACACAGATAGTTTATCATAAGAAAATAGAAAAATAAATAGAAAAGCTTATATATTTTAATTATGTTGATTTTTAGCTTATTTTATGATATTATGTAAATATTGGAAGGAAATATTATGAAATTTTTAGAAAAGATTAAAAGATTTTTGTTTGGTGATCTCTCCCCTACTACTGAAAATTTTAAAGCAGAGAATAATATTTCAAGGCTTTTAGATATTTTATAGTTAGCTATTTACTTTTGCTTTATATACATATACTATTTGCAAAATATATTTCTGGTAGTTTTCAGTAAAGCTAATTAATTTCCCTGTTAATCTCATATATTTTTGTTTTTCCTGCTAAAATTTGCGTGTAGATTAATTGATAAAACATAGATACAAGTTGTCCTATTAAAGTACAATAAGGTGTAGGTATAAAAGACATAATGGTTCTTAATATATTAGCAATTTGCTTATGTATAGTAGTTTTTAAAGGTGAATACTCTAATTGCAAATAATATGTTTTTATTGTATATAACGGATACATAATAAAACAAAGAATTTCACCTAATATAAATATACCTGTGATTAATAAATCTGTATTATAACTATTATACATTGTTAAACTCATTATAATTATTGATGCTATTAACATAGATATTAATTTATATGCATTTTTTAAATGTTCTTTATAACTAAATTTCCCTTTACTTAAATCTATTTTTGCTACAATACCTATTGCATGTGTAACGTCCCATTGCATATCAGTAACTAAAGTTGAAAAAGTAATTGCTAGTACATATCTTTCTCCAAATTCAAAAGCATTACTTAGTCCAAACAAATATATTATAAAAAAGTTTATTGAAGTAAATAATTCAACTGAATCATATTTTACACATCTGGCTAAATTAATAGAAATCTTAAAATTTTCCATATTTTTTATTACTATTATAATTGTATAAATTAATAAAATAAAAATGGAAACTATGCATGTTATAAGTTCATCTCTAGTTATTATTGCTGTTCCAATTAGTGTAATAAAATTTATTAAATTAAATGTTATTGCTATTTTATTAGCTTTTTTATTTTCTTCTTTGTAATATAATTTTGTTAATATGAATTGTAACACTAATTGTAAATATATTTGAATTATAGAATATATACCAAATATTTTATATGTATTTATATCCATATTCATAAAAGAAATATATTTTTCTATATTGAAAATAATAATCCCAAATATCAATGCTCCTAATACAATGCCTAATAATATTCCTGAATTCACAGCATTTTTATTATTATCTTTATATGCACTTATGTTAGCACCAGTAGAAAAAATAGACTTAAATGTATTCATTATAAATTGTATTGGATATGTTAGCGAAAATACATTAATTAAATTACCACCTAATATAATTCCTAACAGAAACCATCCTGCTATTGGAACTACTGAAGTGACTAATATATCTAAACTTATTCTTAGTATTCTTTTCATTGTTATACCTCTTTTTCAAAACTCTGTAACCTTTAATTTTACTTTTCTTTCAACACTGTTATTTTCTTCTTGTTGAACTGTCAAGAATTCCTTGACAGTTCAATCTTCATTTAATTCTTCTTCATAAAAATATCTTTAATTTGTATTCTATCATACAAAAATTAATTATTCAATCATT
>CALXJO010000032.1 GCA_944388645.1 uncultured Clostridia bacterium | reverse complement strand
TTTAACTAACCTCACATAAAATTTATTAAAAAGGAAGGAGTTGAAAACTTAAGTGAAAAAAACAACAAAGATTTTTTTAGTTATAATATTAATTTGTGCTATTTTTTTAACCTTATTTTTTATAAATTTTTATAGTAAAAAATCTGTATTAACTTCAGGTCAAGCAAATAATGAAAATTTTGATCAGTTAAGTAATAAAAAAATTGAATGGGGAATAAAAAGAGCAGATAATCATGAACAACCAGATGTAGGTTCTACAAATAAAAAAATAATGGATGAATATCAAGGATTATATTTAGGTAATAAAGAACAAAAGTATATTTATTTAACATTTGATTTAGGCTATGAAGCGGGATATACCTCAAAAATATTAGAAGTACTAAAAAATAATGATGTAAAAGCTACATTTTTTATTACAGCACATTATCTAAATACACAGGAAGAACTTGTGAAACAAATGATTGAAGAAGGACATATAATAGGAAATCATACCGTTAATCACAAAAGTATGCCAAGTTGTAGTTTAGATACAATAAAAACAGAGGTAATGGATTTACACTCAGCAGTATATGAAAAATTTGGGTATGAAATGAAATATATTAGACCTCCTAAAGGCGAATACAGTCAAAGAACTGTAGCTTATACAAATACTCTAGGTTATACAACAGTAATGTGGTCTTTTGCTTATGATGATTGGGATGAATCAAAACAGGGTAGAGAAGAATATGGAAAGAAAAAAATATTAGACAATGTGCACAATGGAGAAATAATGTTATTACATGCAACATCGAAAGATAATAGTAATATATTAGATGATGTAATCAAACAAATAAAAGAAATGGGATATGAATTTAGGAATATAGATGAATTTGAGAAATAGAATGTAAAGAGGAGAGGAAAATGCAAAGAAGAAATAAAAGAAGGAAAGAAAAAATTCTGGATAGAATTCTAGAAGTACCAAAAGAGATTGCTACAAATGAGCCAAAGATAACTATCTCTGGCTTTAAACAAATGTTAGTTGAAAATTATAAAGTGATTTTAGAATATCAAGATATTTATATAAGAATAAAAACATATACTGGAATAATAAATGTTAATGGATTTAATTTAAAATTAGGTGAAATGACAGAAGATGATATTGTGATTTCTCGGAGATATTGAAACAATAGACTACGAGAAAATAGAAAACAGTTAGTTATAATTCTCAACCTAAATATCATAAAAGAAAATTTATATATTTTATCAAATTTCATCGTCACCTTGGGTCGCAGCTAAAGCTGCTCCAAAACTTACGCGGTTCCTCGAAATTTTCAAAATATATAAATTTTCTATAAGTTAAAATGTTGTGAATTGTAACTAAAGATAAGGAGAAAGACTATGCTTTTTAGAATTCTGCTTAGATACATAATAGGATATATAAATATAAGAATAGAAGGCTATTCTGTAGAAAAATTAATTAATATATGTATTAAGAAGAAAATATTCTTTTGGAATATAAAAAGAGAAAGATCTACAATTATATATACCAATATTGGAGTTAGAGAATTTAAAGAATTAGCACAAATTGCAAAACAAACAGGATGCAGAGTGAAGATTTTGGACAAAAAAGGAATGCCTTTTATATTACATAAATACAAAAAAAGAAAAATAATAATATTTTTATTATTATTTATTATAATAGCACTACTAAGTTTATCGCAATTTATATGGAATATTAAAATAGAAGGAAATAATAATATATCAACACAAGAACTTACTGCGATACTAGAAAGTAAAGGTATAAAAATAGGAATTTTAAAAAACAGTATTGATAAACAAAAGATAATAAACGAAATAAGATTAGAAAGAGATGATATTGCATGGATAGGAATTGATGTGCAAGGAACTAATGTTACAGTAGAAGTAGTAGAAACAAGTGCAAAACCTGAGATAGTAAATGAAGAAGATTATTGTAATGTGGTATCAGATAAAGATGCACAAATAGTAAAAATAAGTGCCCAAAACGGTATACCCGCAGTAAAAGAAGGAGATATTGTAACAAAAGGTGATATATTAATTCAAGGATGGATTGATGGTAAGTATACTGGAACGAGATATGTACATGCAAATGGGGAAGTTCAGGGAAAAGTATGGTATACACAAAAAGAACAAGTTCCTTTAAACCAAGTAGTAGAGAGACTTACAGGCAATGAGGAACAAAAGTATAAAATAAAAATAAATAATTTTACAATAAATTTGTTCAAAACCCTTTCAAAATTTGAAAAATATGATACAATAGAAGCGAGCAACAAGTTAAAAATATTTTCTAATTTTTATTTGCCAATTGAACTTATAAAAGTAACAAATAAAGAAAAACTAGAAGAGAAAATTACTTACGGAACAGAGGAAGCAAAACAGATTGGTATACAAAAAGCTTCAGAAAAAATAGAAGATGAGTTACAAGATGATGTAGAAGTATTACAAAAATACATTAACACTTACGAAAATAAGGATTACATAGAGGTAGAAGTTACATATGAAGTATTAGAAAATATAGGGACTAAAGAGAAAATAGTATTTTGAAAGGAAGAGAGATATGGAAGAAAAAAGTCTAAGAGTGTATACTGATAAAAAATTTTTTGCAAAAATAACAAATACTATAACAAAACTATTAATACCTACAAGAATAGGAATTAACGGAATGTTAATTTCGATTAAGAGGAATAATGTGCTTAAAGCTTATGAAAATTATACAGAAGGACAGGAAGAAGCACTAAAACAAAATGAATTAGAAAAGAAGTATGAAGATTGCTTTTCTCTATATTTAGAATCTATAGATAAACATATGATGGATAATGTGTATAAAAAAGTAAAAAATGATACAGCAACAGCATTTGAAAAAGAAGCATTATCAAAGTATTATATGGTAATACATTTAAAAGATACAGAATATTTGGAATATAAGTATAGAAAGCAAATATTCTTAATCCAGCTTGATTATGATACAGTAAAAGAAATGAATAAAGAAAAGTTAATTACTAGATATGAAGATTTCTATGCAAGTAGAATGGAAGCTTTATACAAAAAACTTTTAAAGAATTATTCAATTAAATTATCAGATAACCTAACAGATAAAGAGAAGAATGATATATATGAAAAAATATTCTCTGCTGTAGAAGAATATATAACAGATATACTTCCAATTAAAATGAGACAAGAACCTGATAATAAGTTATACAAAGATATAGTAGAAGATTATAAAAACTTCGAAAGATTTACTGTGGGTAAATTAGACCAAAATGATGTTATAGAAAAGAACATGATTTTATTAGGAATAAGTAGAACATTATTTACCCATAGTTTACCACTTGTTGTAGCAGAACAATGCTATAATAAACTTTTAGTAGATACAAGAACACTAATAATGGATACTAAAATAAATAGAAAACAAGAAAAAGCATATAGTTTATTAATAAATTTAATAGACGATTATAACTTACGTTTATTATCTACTAAGATATATTGGGACAAACCATCAGATAGAGAAAATTATAAGAAATTTTATGAAGAATATAAAAAGATAAATGCTTTAAAAGAAAAGAACTATTTGGAATATTCTAAGCAAAAAGAAATATTATTCCTAAGAGCAGAATTAAAAGAAGCATATAAAAATATAAATAGATATTATAGAATTATAAAATTCTACAAAAGAAAATTAGTTAAATTTGGTGTAATGAAAGAACTAAAGAATAGCTTTATATCAGAAGGAAATTATACAAAACAAAAAGAAGAAAGCAAATACAAAAAAGAAAAAGTTGTTATATAAATAAAAGGAGTATTAATTTGGAAAAATTTGCACAAGTAGAATTTGTAGACATAGAAGAAAAAGAAGAATATAAAAAATTAATAGAAAAAGTTGTAGATACATGTTTTAAAGAAGAAAATTTGATTTACACAAATTTATACTTAAATGTAATACTAACAAATCCTGAGAATATAAGAAAGGCAAACAAAGAATATAGAAACATAGACAAAGAAACAGATGTATTATCTTTTCCTATGTTTCAAAAGCAAGAAATAGAAGACCTAATTGAAAAAAGCAAAACAGACGAACAAGTAGTGGAAGATGTTTTAGGAGATATAATTATATCTATTCCAAGAGTTGAAGAACAAGCAAAAGATTATGGGCATAGTTTTGAAAGAGAACTAGCATATATGGTTGTGCATGGATTTTATCACTTAATGGGTTATGATCATATAAAAGAAGAAGATAAAAAAATTATGAGACCAAAAGAAGAATATATATTAAACAAGTTAAATATAACAAGACATTAATAGGGGTATTTTAAATGAAAAATCAAGATCATAAAATGAAAAATGATAATTTTATCGAAGCTTGCAATAATGCTGTAAATGGTATAATCTATGCAGCAACAACACAAAGAAACATAAAAATACAGTTAGTTTTAGCAGTTATTGTAATGATTTTGTGTCTGTTTTATGGATTAGAAACAACAGAGTTTTTATGCTTAGTTTTTGCTGTGTTTTTTGTTATTTTTGCAGAGATGATTAATACTGCAATAGAAACTGTAGTAGATTTATTTGTAGATGTTTATCATCCAAAAGCAAAAATTGCTAAAGATGTTGCTGCTGGTGCAGTAGTTCTTTCTGCATGCAATGCTCTAGTAGTTGGTTATTTTATATTTTTTAAAGCAGAAAATCTTCAAGCTATAAGTGATAGTATTTTTAACAATATGATTAAATCACCTCTGCATCTTGCTTTTGTTGCAATTATGTTAGTAGTAATTGCAGTTATTGCCATAAAAGCAAGCTGTTCAAAGAGAAAACAAAGAGGCGAGTTAATAAAAGAGGGATTTGTACCAAGTGGACAATCTGCGATAGCATTTGCAGCACTTACAGCTATATGGATTAATAGTAAAGATATAGTCACTTTTACTTTAGCACTTGTTTTATCATTATTAGTAGCAGGTAACAGAATGTATAACAATGCAAGAACAAAAGCAGAAATAGTCTTTGGATCTTGCTTAGGAGTATTAATAGTACTTTTAATATATGGATTAACAATATTTAAGATACAATAAAAGGAGAAAAATATGACAAAAGGAACCAAAGTATTAATAATAATATTAATCATAATTATTATTCTAGCAGGTGGCTTGTTAGCATATAGATTTTACCTTGGAACTAAAAATGAAGAGGATATTATATCATTAGGAACTGATGTTGTAGTAAATGAAGTAGAGAATCAAGAACCGGAAAAACAAGTAGAGATATTTAATGGAAATGAAAGACCAATAGCAGTTATGATAGATAATCATAAAGGAGCTTTACCACAAGGTGGACTAAATAATGCATATATGGTTTATGAAATAATAGTAGAAGGTGGAGAAAGTAGACTTATGGCACTTTTTAAAGGGCAAGATTTAGAAAAGATTGGACCTGTAAGAAGTGCAAGACATTACTTTTTAGATTATGCCTTAGAAAATGATGCAATATATGTTCATTTTGGATGGAGCCCTCAGGCAGAGTCAGATATATCGGATTTAGGTGTTAATAACATAAATGGTATATTTGAAAGTGAAACATCATTTTGGAGAACAAGAGATAAAAGTGCACCTCATAATGTAGCAACAAGTACAGAAAAAATATTAGAAATAGCTGAAACAAAAGGCTATAGACAGACTTCTACAAAAGAAAGTGTGTTAAATTATGTTACAGAAGAGGTTAATCTTGAAAATGGAATAATTGCAAATACAGTAGAAATTCCGTATTCTGAATCTAATGAAGTTAGATATGAATATAATCCAGAAACACAAAGATATCAAAGATTTTCTAAAGGAATAGAAGAAACAGATTGGACGACAGGCGAGAATGTTACAACAAAAAATATAATAATAACTTTTGCCAGAAACACAACACTAAATGATGGAGAAAATAAAGGAAGACAAACTCTTCATAATGTTGGAGAACTAGAAGGTTACTATATTACAAATGGAAAAGCAATACAAATAACTTGCGAAAAATCCACAAGAAGTGCCCAAACTGTGTACAAAGACCTAGAGGGAAACGAGATAGAAGTAAATGATGGTAATACATATGTGCAAATCTGTCCAATAAATGCAGATGTAACTATACAATAAAAAATAGCATTGCAATTTGTAATTAATTTTCACTTAATAAATAAGTAAATTGCAATGCTTAATATAATTTTTCTAGTTTATATTCTTTTTCTAGATTTTTATTAAGATAAAGAGAACTAATTAATTTTAGTTCTTTTTTTGATTCTTCAGATACATTAAAAGAAAAGATTTTCTTTGCAGGTGCTGAGCAAATATATTTTAAAGCATTAAATGTATCTAAAGAAATTTTAATTGCAGATTTATCAGTTCTGCCACATGGATTGCATAAAAAACCACTATGAGACATGCTAAAATATCCGATATCGTTTTTATCACCACAAAGTACGCATTTACCTAAATTTGGTGCAAATCCAAGTAACACCATTAATCTTAATTCAAAAACAGAAAGAATAAAATCTTTATCTACATCTGTTTCTGAAATCATATATAATGTATTTAGTAAAAGTTGTAAAATATTATAAGTATATTGATTCTCATCTGTAACATCAGATACCATTCTTGTTATAAAAGCTGCATATGTTAGTTTATCTAAATCTGTTCGTATATTATAAAAAACTTCAATTGGTTCACAAGAATTAATATTATAAGAATTTACTCCATTATATATTACAAGATCGCTAAAACTTAAAAATTGTGTACCTGCTAAAAGTGGACTTTTTGGCTTTCTAGCTCCTTTAGCAGCACAACCAATTTTGCCTAGATTTGGAGTAAGTACAGATACCATTTTATCAAAATCTCCCATATTACTTTCTAAAAGTATTATTCCCTTCGTCTTTATTATTCCCATATAAATCCTTCTCATTATTACTATTATTAAGTGTATTAGATGCTATTTCTTTTTCTACAGTTTCTACTTCCATCAGTTCAAGAAATGTATTTATATTTCCTGTATTTTTAAACGTATTCCAAGCTAATTTTTTTATCATATGAAATCATCTCCTATTTAGAACTAGAAAAGTATACTAGTTAATTTTATCATTTGTAAAAACATATAATTTATACTGGCAATTATTGTAATTTAAATTTCTTAACAAAGTTTGCATCATTTAACCAGTCTTCTTTAACTTTAACCCATAATTGTAAATTTACTTTAACATCTAACATTTTTTCTAAGTCTTGTCTTGCATAAGTTCCTATTTTCTTTAACATTTGACCATTTTTACCAATTATAATTCCTTTATGAGAATTTCTTAAGCAGTATATAGTAGCTGAAATATCATAAATATTCTCTTTCTCTAAAGTTTTTCTATATTTCATTTTAGAAACTTCAACATAAATTCCATGAGGAACTTCATCATTTAGTAATTTTAAAGCTTTTTCTCTAATTGTTTCTTCTGCAAGTTGTCTTAAAGTTTGATCAGTATACTCATCTACATTATAATATGCAGGACCAGGCTTTAAGTTTTTAGCTATTTCATTTAATAAAACATCTAAATTAGTGTTTTTTACTACAGAAACAGGAACAACAGAAATAAAATTATATTCTTTTGAATATAAATCTATTATCTTAGCCAATTGCTCTTTTTTAACTAAATCTATTTTATTAATTACAAGTATACATTTTTTACCTGATGCTATAATTTTATCTAGTATAATTCTATCACCTTTTCCAATCTCGGTAGAGGCAGCATCAACAACAAATAAAATTATATCTACATCTGTAGATGAACCAAAAGCTGTTTCAACCATTACATCTCCAAGCTTTGATTTTGGTTTGTGGATACCGGGGGTATCTACAAAAATTACTTGTAAATTAGGTCTATTTACTATAGCTCGTATGGCGGTCCTTGTTGTTTGGGTTTTGTTTGCAACAGCTGCAACTTTTTCACCTACCAAAGCATTAATAATACTTGATTTTCCAACATTAGTTCTACCAAGCATAGAAACAAATCCAGACTTAAAATTATCATTACTTTCCATATATATCTCCAAACTAAATATATTATAATATTAAAACCTTAATTTTTCTGTAGAAAAAAGTAAGTAATATATTTTTTTATATATTGATATTCGACATGTGAAATTATATAATATTTTTTGCAAAGTGTCAAAAATTATGATATACTGTTACTATTCATAGATTTTATACACTATTGAAAATTTATATATTTTTTCAAATTTTCTTCGCCCCTTGCTGTCGCTTCGCTCCAAACTGCGCGTTTCTCGAAAATTTTTAAAATATATAAATTTTCAATCACAAAGTATTAACTAAATATTTAATATCTATGAATAGTAATAGTATAACAATTTATGAAATGGAGTAATTATGTATTTAATAGTAGGATTAGGAAATCCAGAACCAGAATATTCAAGAACAAGACATAATATGGGATTCGATGTTATAAATAAACTAGCAGATAAATTCAATATTGATGTAAAAAAACAAAAATTCAGTGGATTGTATGGAACTGGAACAATAGAGAACGAGAAAGTAATATTAGTTAAACCACAAACCTTTATGAACTTAAGTGGAGAGTGTGTTAAACCTTTTGCAGATTTTTACAAAGTAGATAATGATCATATATTAGTAATATATGATGATATAGACATTTTGACAGGAACAATAAAGATTAGAAAAAAAGGTGGACCAGGAACACATAATGGAATGAAATCATTAGTTCATGAATTAGATACAACAGAATTTCCTAGAATAAGAGTTGGAACAGGTACAACAGATAAAATAGTAAATTTAATTAGCTATGTAATTACAAAAGTAAATGATACCGAATATTTAAAATTGCAAGAAGGAATAGAAAAGGCTACAGATGCTGTTACTGAAATTTTAAAAGTAGGTATAGATAATGCAATGAATAAATTAAATTGAATGGAGAACAGCAATGAAGGAAATTATAATAAACAAAGATCTAAACAATAATCAATCTATAGTAGCATTATTAGAAAATGGTAGAATAATTGAGCAATATGATGATTCTAATAATATAAATGCTTTTGAAGGGAATATATATTGTGGAATTGTAAGAAATATATTACCAGGTATGCAATCAGCTTTTGTAGATATTGGAGAAGACAAAAACGCTTTTTTGCATATAAAAGATGTTGTTCCAAAAGTAAGTAACCAAACAGGGAATAAAGAAGAAGAC
The DNA here is from genome assembly GCA_944388645.1 of uncultured Clostridia bacterium. Classification (GTDB taxonomy): domain Bacteria; phylum Bacillota; class Clostridia; order TANB77; family CAG-508; genus CAG-245. The sequence goes on along the minus strand of CALXJO010000032.1, from coordinate 945 downwards.
TTATCAAAATATGATATAAATAAGTATTTAAAGGTAAATATGCCAATACTTGTACAGGTAAAAAAAGATGAAGAAGATAAAAAAGGAGCAAGAATCTCAAAGCATATAAGTTTAACAGGTAGACTTTGCATATTATTAATAGATGAAAATTTTATAACTGTATCACAAAAAATAGAAGACAAAGATGAAAGAGATAGATTAAAAAATGTAGCTTCAAAAATATTAAAAAATATAAAAGCACAAAATTATGGTCTAATTTTAAGAACTGCCTCAGAGGGAAAAGAACAAGAAGAAATAGAAAAAGATATAAAAGAGCTTATTCAATTATGGGATGCAATATACGAAAAATATAATGATATAATAAAAGAACATAAACCACAACTTATATATAAAAATTATAATATAATTTCAAAATTTTTAACTAGTGTATTAGAAACAGACATATCTAGAGTAATTGTTAACTCTAAAAGTATTTATAGTTCAATAGAAAAATATATAAAAGAAATACACAAAGAAAATATTGAAATAGACTATAGAGAAGAAAATTTGATGCAGATGTATGATTTACAAGAACAACTAGAAAAAATACATGAAAGAAAAATATGGCTAAAATGTGGTGGATTTATAACCATAGATAAAACAGAAGCATTAACTGCAATTGATGTGAATTCAGGTAAATTTACAGGAAAGAAAGATATGCAAAAAAATAATACAATCTTTAAAGTAAATAAGGAAGCAACTATAGAAATTGCAAAACAAATAAGATTAAGAAACATAAGTGGGATTATTGTAATAGATTATATAGACATGCAAAGAGATGAAGAAAGAAAAGAAATAATAGAACTATTAGAGCAAAATTTAAAACAAGATAGAAGCAAAACCCAAGTGATTGGTTTTACAAAATTAGATTTATTAGAGATGACAAGGAAAAAACTATAAAATGAT
>CALXJO010000031.1 GCA_944388645.1 uncultured Clostridia bacterium | reverse complement strand
TCAATATTTGCATCATCTTCATGCACTAATGACTTAGCTCTTTCAAGTATTTCTTCTGATAGCCCTAACTTTTTACTAATAGCAAATGCATTACTTTTACCAGGAACTCCAATTATTAATTTATAAGTTGGACGCAAGTTTTCTACATCAAAATCTGAGCTTGCATTTTCAAAATCATCATGTGTTAAAGCATATTCTTTTAATTCATGATAATGTGTCGTACATATTGTTAATGCATCTATTTTATGAAAGTATTCTAATATACTAATTGCAAGACTAGAGCCTTCTACAGGGTCTGTTCCAGAGCCTAACTCATCTAATAAAATTAAACTATTTGAAGTTGCGATATTTAGAATATCTATAATATTAGTCATATGTGAAGAAAATGTACTTAGAGACTCTTGAATACTTTGCTCATCACCAATATCTGCAAAAACATTATCAAAAACATAAATACTGCTACCTTCATTTGCTGGAATTAGAATTCCACTACAAGCCATAAGAGTAAGTAATCCAACGGTCTTTAAAGTTACAGTTTTACCACCAGTATTTGGTCCTGTTATAAGCAAAGACTTATATTTTTGTCCAATAGAAATATCTATTGGCACTACTTTTTCTTTATCTATAAGAGGATGCCTTGCAGAAATTAAAGAAAAAAATTTCTCTTCATTTATTTTAGGCATTATTCCAGAAATTTCTTTAGAATATTTTGCTTTTGCAAATATGGAATCTATTGTGCCAATTAGTTCTAAAGAACTTGATAATTCATCAACAATAGAGAATAGGAGAGTAGATAAATCTTTTAAAATCTTTTCTATTTCTAAATTTTCCTCTGCTTTAACACTACTAATTTTATTATTTAATTCAAATACTGAAGAAGGCTCAATATATACAGTAGAGCCACTTGCAGATATATCTAATATGGCACCAGATATAAAATCTTTATATTCTTGTTTTACAGGAATTACAAATCTATCATTTCTAATTGTTATAATAGAATCCATTAAATACTTAGAATATGAAGAAGAATGTATAAAATTAGACAACTTCTCGCGTAAAGATTGCTCTAAATTACTTCTAGTTCTACGTAAAGAAGACAATTTAGAAGATGCGTCATCTGCTATAGTATTCTCATCTATTATAGAAACAAAAATTTTATTTTCTATAGTTTTATTAAAATATAAAGATGAAAATAATGGCTCTAAGCTAGTAAATTCTGATAAATTGAATTCTTTATCTCCAAAAAAGTATTCATGCAAAACTCTAGCAGTTTTTAAAACAGAAGCAACATCCAATAAAGCTTTTGCAGAAAGTGGGTTATAACTTCTTAAGTTCTTAATCCATATATCAATATCAGAAATATTTGCAATTTCTGGCTGACCTTTTCTATATATTAAATTAAGAGCTTCAAAAGTCTCTTCAAGCGACTCTTTTACAGTAATACTATTGTTACTAGGAGAAAGATTTTTTAATTTTTCCTTTCCAATATAAGTGTTACTGTAATTGCATACTAAATCTATAATTTTATTAAATTCTAAAACATTTAAATTTTTCTCTAACATATTAATCTCCATAAAATATACTAGCATAAATTATACCACTTTCTAAGCTTTAAGGCAATAAATGTTTGACTCTTAATCAAAGACAAGTAAATTTAATTTCAAAAATATTTCAATAAAACTTGTAAAATTAGTCATATATTGGTATACTATAGGTAGTATTAAATAATATGGAGGTATTATTATGGAAGAAAAAGATAATGTTCAAGAAAAAGAAAGTGAAATAATAGTAGAAAATCAAGCAGGAGAGACAAGCTCAATACAAATAGCAGATGATGTTGTTGCTGTAATAGCAGGAAAAGCTGTATCAGAAGCTCCTGGAGTATATGCAATGGCAGGAGGATTTGCAGGAGGAATATCAGAAGTTCTAAGTGGTAAGAAAAACTTATCAAAAGGAATAAAAGTAGAAGTTGGAGAAAAAGATGCAAAAATAGATGTAAACATCATAGTAGAATATGGATCAAGAATTCCAGATGTAGCATTTGATATTCAAAACAGAGTAAAGACAGCAGTAGAAGGAATGACAGGATTAAAAGTATTAGCAGTAAATGTACATGTTCAAGGTGTAAATACAGAATCAATAACAGATGACGATTCTTCAAAAGATAGTGAACAAAAATAGAACAATAGATAAAGTAAAAAAGGCACGAACCAACGTGCCTTTATAAGAATATTGGAGGTAGCAAATGAAGTTTATAGATAAAATGATATTATGCATATTTTCTGTGCTAATATTAATATTTGTAATTCTTTTTAGTTGCGTTATATTTGGTTGGCTTGATTTAACAACAATTTATTTACTAATATCAAATGCATTACAAAACCAAGTAACATGCAATGTTTTAATTGGTATAAATATAGTATTAATATTAATGGCTCTAAAAGGAATATTTTTTGAATCAAGTAGCAGGGAAGAAGAATTTTCAAATGATGGAATATTATTACAAAATGATGATGGAAAACTATTAATAACAAGAGACACAATAACAAGCATAGTAAATTCGGTAGTATCAGGATTTGAAAGTGTTAAAGACGCACAAACAAGAATTACATTAAGTGATAATAATGACTTACTTATAACATTAACAATAGAAGTAGATGAAAATGCAGTAATAAAAGAATTAAGCAATAACATACAAATAAAAGTAAAAGATGCAATAAAAAAATCTATAGATGTAGATGTTAAAAGTTTAGATATCAGAGTAAAAGATATGGTACAAAAAGAAGAACAGGCAAGCTAGGAACATATTTTAATTGCTTGAGTAGACAAGGATGATGAAAGGAGAAAGATGCTAGCTGATAGAAAGCTAACATTTACTAGAAAATATGAATGAAATCAAAGGATTTATTTCCAAATATATAGGTGCAATAGTAGGAGCTATTATTGCAATAATAATCTTATGTACTCATTTATATGAGTTAATAATTTGGATAATATTTATATGTTTAGGAATATATATAGGAAATTATATACAACACAATAAAGAAGAAGTTAAAGAAAAATTAAAGAATTTCATAGATAGGTTATAGGTGAAATAAATGGAAGAAATATCAAGAAGAGAGCTTGCTTTTTGCTACATATATAGCCAAGAAATACAAAGACAAAATAGTAGAAGCCAAGTAAAGCTATTTTTAGATTGCCAAGAAGTAGAAGATACAAGAGCAAGAGAATATGTAAAAGAAATAGCAAGAGGAATAAAAGAGAACAACGAAGAAATTACAGGAATAATAGAAAAAAACTTAAAAAAAGGTTGGACAATAGATAGAATATCTACTGTTGATTTGGCAATTTTAAAACTTGCAATATATGAAATAAAATACAAAAAAGAACCATTTAAAGTAATAATAAATGAAGCTGTAAACATTGCAAAAAAATATGGAGAAGAAACATCTTCAGCTTTTGTAAATGGTGTACTTGCAAGTGTTGTAGCAGAAAATCAAGAATAAAACTTTAAGAAAAAACAGGAGAAACAATGGAATATAATCCAATAACAGTAACAAACTTAAATAAATACATAAAATCTAAAATAGATAGTGACGAAATGCTAAACAATGTACTAGTAAAAGGTGAAATATCAAATTTTAAAAATCACTATACTGGCCATATGTATTTTACATTAAAAGATGAAAATTCATTAATAAAATGCGTAATGTTTAAAACATATACTACGCATTTATCATTTATGCCTAAAGACGGTATGAAGGTAATAATACTAGGAAGTGTTTCTGTATTTGAAAGAGATGGTGTTTACCAAGTTTATGCAAAAGCAATGAAACAAGACGGATTAGGAAGTCTTTATGAAGCATACGAAAAATTAAAAGCAAAATTATCTGGCGAAGGGCTATTTGATGAAAGCCATAAAAAGAAAATACCATTTATGCCCAAAACAATAGGTGTACTTACATCAAATACTGGAGCAGTAATTAGAGATATAATAAATGTAAGTACTAGAAGAAATCCAAATGTACATATTAGATTATACCCTGTGCCAGTTCAAGGGGCAGGAGCAGCAGAAAAAATTGCAGAAGGCATAGAATTTATGAATAAAAACAATCTAGCAGATGTCCTAATAATTGGTAGAGGTGGAGGTTCACTAGAAGACTTATGGCCTTTTAATGAAGAAATAGTTGCAAGAGCTATATATAATTCTAAAATACCAATAATATCTGCAGTAGGACATGAAACAGATTTTACAATAGCAGATTTTGTAGCAGATCTAAGGGCTCCAACGCCATCTGCTGCAGCAGAACTTGCAGTTGCAAATATTGATGATGTAAAAAGTACATTATTTTTATATAATACAAGATATAAAAATGCATTAAAGAAAAAATTACAACTAATGAGATTATCATATGAAAAATGCATGGCAAGACAAGCATTTAAGAATCCAACACAAAAAATTAATGAGCAATATATTGTAATAGATATGAAAGTAAAAGCAATGCAAAACAAAATACAGTTAAAACTAAAAGAGGAAAGAACAAAATTTATAAAGCAAGTTTCAAAACTAGATACATTAAGTCCTCTTAAGACTCTTGCAAGGGGCTATAGCATTGTAACAGATAGTTCTAACAAAATAATTAAATCTGTAAAAGATTTAAAAGAAGATCAAAATATTAATATTAGATTAGCAGATGGCGAAAAACAAGCAAAAGTATTATAGAAAGGAAATACATATGGAAGAGAAAAAAGAAGAGTTAAATTTTGAAGAGGCAATGAAACAATTAGAAGAAATAGCAAATGTTTTGGAAAATGGAAATTTAAGTTTAGATGAATCTGTAAATAAATTTGAAGAAGGTATGAAATTATCTAAAAAATGTAACGATTTTTTAGACCAAGCAGAAAAGAAAATCACAATGTTAATAAATGATGGAGAAGAAATTAAAGAAGAAAATTTTGTGCCAAAAGCAGATTAAAGAGAAAACAAGAGGGATGAACAATGATTGAATTTTATACACAATATAGATTTTTATTAGTACCATTTCTTACATGGTTTGGTATACAATTATTTAAATTAATATGGGATTTAGTAACTACTAAAAAGCTAAATTTAAAAAGATTAATGGGTGCTGGAGGAATGCCTAGTTCACATTCTGCGGTAGTTGTAGCTTTAGCAACAATGATAGGAAGAAGCCAAGGAATAACATCTCCGATATTTGCACTTTCAGTAATATTTGCGTTTGTTGTTATGTATGATGCATGTGGAGTACGAAGAGAGACCGGAAAGCAAGCACATATATTAAATGAAATTATAAAAAGTCCAGGATTAACATCTGTAGAAGTTAGTGAAAAACTAGTAGAATTAGTAGGACATACTCCATTTCAAGTTTTTGCAGGAGCTGTAATAGGATTAATTATAGGATTAATTTTTTAAGGGGAGGTTTACTATGGAGGATATAGAAATTGCAAGATATACCAAGTTAGATAATATAGTAGAAATTGCCACAAAAGCAGGAATTAAAGAAGATGAATTAGAGCAATATGGGAAATATAAGGCTAAAATTGATAGTAAAAAGTTATTTAAAAGATTAGAAAGCAAGCAAAACGGGAAATTAATTTTAGTAACATCTATAAATCCAACTCCATTAGGAGAAGGGAAAACAACTATGGCAATTGGAATAGCAGATGGATTATCTAGAATTGGTAAAAAAGCAATTCTTGCACTTCGTGAGCCTTCATTAGGACCTGTATTTGGAATAAAAGGTGGAGCAACAGGAGGAGGACACGCCCAAGTTGCCCCAATGGAAGAAATAAACTTACACTTCACAGGAGACATTCATGCTATAACATCAGCAAATGACCTACTTTCAGCAATTATAGATAACCATATTTATTTTGGAAATGAATTAGGCTTTGAAAAAGTTACTTGGAAAAGATGTATAGACTTAAATGATAGACAATTAAGAAAAGTTGAAACAGGTTTATCAGGAGAGAAAAATATTGTAAAAAGAGAAGATGGATTTGATATAACTGTTGCATCAGAGATAATGGCAATATTGTGTCTAGCAACAGATTTGCAAGACTTAAAAAGAAGAATTGGGAATATTATAGTAGGTTACAATAAAGAAGGTAAGCCAATAACAGCAAAAGATTTAAATGCAGAAGGAAGCTTAACAGTTCTTTTAAAAGATGCTATAAAACCAAACTTAGTTCAAACATTGGAGCACACTCCAGCAATAATCCATGGAGGACCTTTTGCAAACATCGCACATGGTTGCAATAGTGTAATTGCTACCAAAACAGCATTAAAACTTGCAGATTATACTATAACAGAAGCTGGATTTGGCTCAGATTTAGGAGCAGAAAAATTCCTAGATATTAAATGTAGAAAAGCCAATCTAAAGCCAGACGCAGTTGTATGTGTTGCAACAATAAGAGCATTAAAATATCATGGTGGACAACCAAAAGACCAGATTAAAGAAGAAAATTTAGAAGCATTAAAAAATGGTATTGCAAACTTAAATAGACATTTAGATAACTTAAAAAATAAATTTGGATTAAATGTAATAGTTGCTATAAACAAATTTAGCACAGATACACAGGCTGAAATAAATTTGTTAAAACAAGAACTAGATAAACAAAATATAGAATTAAGTTTAGTCGAAAGTCATGAAAAAGGAAGCACTGGTGCAGTAAACATAGCAGAAAAATTAGTAAAACTTGTAGAAAAAGAAGAAAACTTTAAATATATATATCAAGATGAAGATACAATAAAAGAAAAAATAGAAAAAGTAGCGATAAATATTTATGGAGCAGAGGGAGTAGAATATTCTAAAGAAGCCCTAGAAGAAATAGAAAAAATAGAGAAACTTGGATTTTCTAAATACCCTGTATGTATCGCAAAAACACAATATTCATTTTCAGATGACCCAAAAAATTTAGAATGTAAAGAACCATTTAAAATACATGTAAATGAAATTAATATAAAAGCTGGAGCTGAATTTATTGTTGCAATAACAGGAAAAATAATGACAATGCCAGGACTTCCAAGAAATCCAGCAGCAGAAAAAATTGATATAGATTCAGATGGAAATATAGTAGGAATATTTTAAATATGTATAAATTCACCAAATGAAGGAATAATAACCTTAAGAGGTGAATTTTTTATGTTCAAAACCATAAAAAACTTTATAAAAAGAACTGATTCAAAAGTAAAATATATAAGTTACAAAAAAATTATAGCAATAATTTCAATACTAATGATTATATTTGTAACATATAACATATTTTTCAGAAATAATGAATTACTTGCATTATCAAAATATGGATCACGTGGAGATGAAGTTATTCAAATACAAACAAAATTAAAAAGATGGGGCTATTACAGTGGTAATATAGATGGAATATATGGAACACAAACCCTTAATGCAGTAAAATACTTTCAAAGAAAAAATGGACTTACAGTTGATGGAATTGCAGGAAAAAATACATTAGAAGCAATGGGAATATTTAATTCTAGCGGTAATTCTTCATCTAGTAATAGCACAACCACAAGTGATTTAAACCTACTTGCAAGAGTAGTATATGGAGAGGCAAGAGGAGAGCCTTATGCAGGACAAGTAGCAGTTGCAGCAGTAGTACTAAATAGAGTAAGAAGTAGCTCATTTCCTAATACAATATCAGGGGTAGTATATCAATCTGGAGCATTTACAGCAGTATCTGATGGTCAAATAAACCTAACTCCTAATACAACAGCATATAATGCAGCAAGAGATGCTTTAAATGGATGGGATCCATCAGGTGGAGCAATATACTATTTTAATCCAAACACAGCAACAAACGCATGGATATGGTCAAGACCACATATAGTAACAATAGGAAAGCACAGATTTTGCAAATAGAATCTTTAAAATCAATAAAAATAGATAATAATTAAAAAGATAATAGCATATATATTAATGCTATTATTTTTTGGGTGTATTGGGGGACACTTCTTAAAAACATCTTTTGGGTGTATTTGGGGACACGTTACTAAAACACCCAAAATTATAAAAAATAATGTGAATATTTTGTGAAATTTATAAAATGATATTGACATTTGATAATAAAAGGTATAAATTATTAGCAGTCACAAAGAAAGAGTGCTAACATAAAAGTTAGAGCCCTTAAAAATCAAGGAGGTAATTTTATATGTTAAAACCATTAGCAGACAGAGTTGTATTAAAAATGACAAAAGCAGAGGAAACTACAAAAAGTGGAATAATACTTTCAGAAGGAAGTAAAGAAAAACCACAAATAGCAGAAGTAGTTGCAGTAGGTCCTGGAGGCAATGTGGACGGAAATGAAATAACAATGTATGTAAAACAAGGTGATAAAGTTGTAGTTAGCAAATATGCTGGTACAGAAATAAAATACGAAGGAGAAGACTATATAATAGTAAAACAAAGCGACATATTAGCAATAGCTGAATAATAATTTCGCCCATTGGGGACGGTCCTTTTTGGGCGAAAATATAAAAGTAAATGATTTATAGGAGGTAATTATAATGGCAAAAGAAATTAAATTTGGAGAAGATGCCAGAAAATCTTTATTAGATGGTGTAAATAAATTGGCAGATACAGTAAAGGTAACACTTGGACCAAAAGGAAGAAATGTTGTACTAGACAAAAAATTTGGTGCTCCATTAATTACAAATGATGGTGTTACAATTGCAAAAGAAATAGAATTAGATGACCCATTTGAAAATATGGGAGCAAGACTTGTAAAAGAAGTATCTACAAAAACAAACGATGTAGCAGGAGATGGTACAACAACAGCTACAGTTTTAGCTCAAAGCATGATTAAAGAAGGAGTTAAAAATGTTGCAGCAGGTGGAGACCCAATGGCAATTAAAAGAGGTATTACAAAAACTGTAGATGAAGCAGTTTCTGAATTAAAGAAAATAAGCTCACCAGTTGCAGGAAAAGAAGATATTGCCAGAGTTGCAAGTATATCTGCAAACGACAAAGAAATTGGAGAACTAATTTCTGAAGCTATGGAAAAAGTTACAAACGATGGTGTTATAACAATTGAAGAATCAAAAACATCAAATACAGAACTTAATGTAGTTGAAGGAATGGAATTTGACAAAGGATATGTTTCTCCATATATGGCTACAGATACAGAAAAGATGGAAGCAGTAGTTGATAATCCATATATTTTAATAACAGATAAAAAGATTAGTAATATCCAAGAAATATTACCATTATTAGAAACATTAATGCAATCATCTGGAAAATTAGTAATAATATGTGATGATATAGAGCAAGAAGCTTTATCAACACTTATATTAAATAAATTAAGAGGAGTTATAAATGTTCTAGTTGTTAAAGCACCAGGATATGGAGATAAGAGAAAAGCAATGCTACAAGATATAGCAGTTTTAACAGGTGGAGAAGTTATAACATCTGACTTAGGATTAGAATTAAAAGATACTACAATAGAACAATTAGGTAGAGCAAAACAAATTAAGGCTGATAAAGAACATACAATTATTGTTGACGGAAGCGGAGATAAGAAACAAATTGCTGATAGAGTTGCTTCTATAAAAGCTCAAATATTAGAAGAAAAGAGTAGCTATGATAAAGAAAGCTTACAAGAAAGGCTTGCAAAACTTTCTGGTGGTGTTGCCGTAATTGGTGTTGGAGCTGCTACAGAAATTGAGATGAAAGATAAAAAATTAAGAATAGAAGATGCTTTATCTGCAACAAAAGCAGCTGTTGAAGAAGGTATTGTTGCAGGTGGTGGAACAGCATTTGTTAACATATTACCAGCAGTAGAAAAATTTGTAGAAAGCTTACCACAAGAAGAGCAGTTAGGTGGTAAAATTGTAACAAGAGCATTACAAGAACCAGTAAGACAAATTGCTATAAATGCAGGATTAGAGCCAGCAGTTATATTAGAAAAAGTAAAAGCTTCACCAGTAGGTGTTGGATTTGATGCAGGAAAAGAAGAATATGTAGATATGAAAAAAGCAGGAATTGTAGACCCAACTAAAGTTTCAAGAAGTGCACTTCAAAATGCAGCATCTGTTGCATCAATGATTCTTACAACAGAAAGTTTAGTTACAGATAAAAAAGAGCCAAAAGATTGCAACTGCGGAGCACATAATGACCAAGATGTAGGTGGAATGTATTAATAAAAAGGGAGTAAGCTTAAAAACTTACTCCTTCTTGCGTTTGACAATAAATAATGTTTCTATGAAGTTTTTAGGTATGAATTTAATCAATATAAAAAATTT